>CABQZS010000223.1 GCA_902468695.1 uncultured Collinsella sp. | reverse complement strand
GCGTGACCGGCGACACCGACATCAACATCATCGACACCGCCGAGTTCGCGATCCCCGGCCTTGACGACGAGTTCCGCGTCATCGTGTCTCCGTGGATCCTCTCCTCGTTGGTCACCGATCGCCTTGCCGCTTACTACGAGACGGTCACCAAGCACAACCTCAACTACCGTCGTTACTATCACCAGTTCGACTACTAATCGGTGACAAATAAGCTACTGATCAAGAAGCACCCTGCCCGGGCGCATGCGTCCGGGCATTTTTATGCCGAAATTCGAAAGAAAGGGGATCAAATGAGGCAGTTTATCGTTGCATCCCATGCCCATTTTGCGTCTGGAATCGTCGAGAGCATTGGGCTGCTTTCCGGCGAGCGCGAAAACGTCCATGCGCTCTCTATGTATGTCGACGGAAACGAGGACCTGACCAAGGAGGCCGCAGCGATTCTGGACGGCTTTGCCGCGGGCGATGAGGTCGTTGTTTGCACCGACCTCTTTGGCGGCAGCGTCAACAACGAGTTCACCAAGATCGTCCAGACGCGTCCCAACACGCACCTGGTGACCAATATGAACCTGCCGCTCCTTATTCAGCTGCTGTTCGTGCCCGACTCCACCCCAATCGATGAGGCCATTCGCCAGATCGTCGAAGCGGACGACACCAAGGTCAAGTACGTCAACGACCTGCTGGGGCAGGCCGAACTCGATGAGTTTTAACCACTAGGGAGCACATCATGATTCAGATGATTCGCGTGGACTATCGACTGCTTCACGGCCAGGTTGCCGTTAGCTGGACCTCGGCTCTGGGTGCCGACTGCATCCTGTTGGTGAGCGACACGGTCCTCAATGACAAGCTTCGTCTGCAGGCCCTGTCCCTTGCAAAGCCGGAGGGCTGCAAGGTCGTCGTCAAAAACACCGAGGATGCCGTCAAGGCGCTCCAGAGCGGTGTGACCGATAAGTACAAGCTCTTCGTGGTTTGCGAAACGATCCAACAGGCCGGTACCATCGCCAAGGCGATGGGCGTCAAGAAGATCAACCTCGGCAACGTTGCCTTTAGCGAGGATGCTCGCCAGGTCTCGACGAGCGTGTTCCTCACGCCCGAAAACGAGGCATACGTCAAAGAGCTGCTCGGCGAGGGCTACGAGCTGTTCATTCAGATGATTCCGGCAGATGCGAAGACTGATGCCGCGAAGGCCATCGGTTAGGGGCTGTCATGATTATCAAGACAATCCTGATTTTCCTGATTGCCCTTTTGGGCTATTCCGAATGGCTGACCGGTACGAGTTACCTTCAGCGCCCCATTGTGCTCGGACCGTTGGTCGGCCTTGTCATGGGCGACATGGTGACCGGCACGATCATGGGCGCCACGATGGAGCTCGCCATGGTCGGCGCCATCTCGGTCGGTGCGTATAACCCGCCCGATACGATTTCCGGAACCATTCTGGGTGTGTCGCTTGCCATGCAGGCCGGCGCGGACGCTTCGGCGGCCCTGACCCTGGGCATTCCCATCGCAACGATCGTCCTGGCGCTCGATACCGCCCTGGGTCAGCCGGTAATGCTGCTGCTGGTGCACCGTATCGACAAAAATGTCGAGGACGGGGACACCAAGGCCATCACGCGCAACATGCTCATCGCCGGTTACGCGCAGAGCTGGTGCGGCCTGCTGATTATTCCCCTGGCCTTCTTCTTTGGCGCCGACGCCGTCGCCAGCCTGCTCAACATCATTCCCGATTTCGTTCAGACCGGCATGGATGTCGCCGCCGCCTTCTTGCCCGCACTCGGCTTTGCGATGCTGGCGCAGATGATTATGAACAAAACGGTGGCCCCATTCTTCTTCGCTGGCTTCTTCCTCGTCGCTTACTTTGGCATTAGCACGACGGGCGTGGCGATCTTTGCCGCGATTATCGTCGTCGCGATGACGGTTTTGGGTGACAAGAAAAAGGCGGAGCAGCCCGCAGTGGCAACCGAGGATCCTGCGATTGGGAGTGGGTTCGATGAGTTTTAAGTTTGAGTCTTCTTACGACGGGCTGATTTCCCGCGCAGACCTTAAGAAGCTGTTCTGGCGCTCGATTCCCTATGAGCATTCCTGGAACTACGAGCGTATGGGCCATATCGGCTTTATGTGGGCCCTTATGCCGATCCTTCGCAAGCTGTATCCGCAGGATGCGGACTTTAAGGCCGCCCTCAAGCGCCATATGGAGCTCTATAACGTCACGCCGTACATCTCGACGCTCCCCATGTCCATCGCCGCTGCAATGGAGGAGGTCAACGCTACTGACGATAGCTTTGACACGAGCGCGATCTCTAATGTCAAGCTTGCTTTGATGGGGCCGCTGTCCGGCGTGGGCGATGCCTTCTACTGGGGCACGCTGCGAATTTTGGCAACGGGTGTCGGCACGTCGCTGGCGCTACAGGGCTCTATTCTTGGCCCGATTTTGTTCCTGCTCGTGTTCAATGTCCCTCACTACATCATCCGTTACCTGCTGACGTTTGTGGGGTATCGCTTTGGCTCGGACATGATCAGCAAGGTCCAGGAATCGGGCATTATGGACACGATCGTTAAGATGGCCTCTATCATGGGCGCCATGGTGATCGGCGCTATGACCATGGAGATGGTCACCGTGGACATTCCGCTCATGGTCGGTGCGGGCGATGGTGCTCAGACGCTGGCCGAGCTGCTCAACGGAATCTTCCCGGGCTTTGTCACGATGGGGCTGTTTGGAATCGTCTATCTTATGCTCAAGAAGAAGATGAATCCGCTGGTCATCATGCTCGTGATCCTGCTCGTGAGTATCGCCGGCGCGTTCTTTGGAGTGCTTGGTGTTCAGTAGGGCATCCGTCATAATGAGAATAATGTAAGAGGGGGCGTCGCGCACACTGTGCTGCGGCGCCCTTTTGCCGAAAGGTGGACAAGATGGAGTATCCGCAGCTTGCCGTCATGAATATCAGCCATCGTTATTTTGACCTTGAGGAATTCTTTTCTTCGGCAGCGGCCTCGGGCTACACGTGTTGCGAGCTTTGGACCGGGGCGATGCATCTGTATGTCGATTGCCATGGATACGATTCGCTCGAGCAGGTGCGGGAGCTGTCGCAGCGGTATGGGGTTCGGATTGTGGGGCTTTGTCCCGAACAGAACAACCCCAAGCCGTGGAATATCGCGGCGCGTGGGAATGAGGCGCGTGCCCGCACGCTCGCGTACTTTAAGAACGTTGTGGATATCGCGGCGGAACTTGGAGCCGAGCAGGTCATGGTCTCGAGCGGCTGGGCATTTTTGAACGAGCCGATCGAGGACGCGTGGGGTCGCAGCGCCTCGATGCTGCGTGCGATTGCCGAGCATGCGGGAGAGCGCGGCGTGCGACTGGTGCTCGAGGCCCTACAGCCGGTTGAGTCGATGATCGTGAACTCGGCGGTCGACACGAAGCGCATGATCGAGGCAGTTGATCATCCGGCACTTAAGGCGTGTCTGGATTTGGGCGCTATGGCGGTGGCAGGGGATACCATCGACGATTATTTCGATCTGCTTGGCGATGATGTCGCTCACGTGCATTTTGTCGATGTTGCGGCAGATGGTACGACGCATCTTGCCTGGGGTGACGGCGACCGCGATATGCGCGCCGACCTGGATAGGCTGGTGGCGCGCGGCTATCGCGGAGTTGTTTCGGCCGAGACCTATGACGGGCGCTATTTCGCCGACCCCGCAGCTGCCGATGCGCAGGTAATGGCAGAGTATCGTCGTGCGATTGGCGCCTAGGCGGGTTTGGGTTGCGGCGATCTGCCCTATGTTTCCAAATGAATACGGCGTGAGCGGCTGCGATGGATTTTCCCCGCAAACACTCTAGTATGCTAAAGTACCCAGAAGACCGGCGGAGCTATGCCGGTCTTCTGTTCTATATGAAACACAGCATGAGGAGGCTCACCAGATGACGGCCACACCGTGGGGATTCCGGGACATATTGCCCGAGGAGGCTCAGGCGCGCGAGGAGATCGCATGTACGGTGAAGGGCTGCTTTAGGGAGCATCATTACCTGCCGGTCGAGACGCCGCTGCTCGAGGACAAGGGTTCGCTCGAGGAAGGCGGCCGCATCGCGGACACGCCGTTCAAGCTTTTTGATGACGACGGTCGCCTGCTGGTGGTCCGTCCCGACAACACGCTGCCGATCGTGCGCCTGGTTTCGACTCGCATGCGCGCGGCCGATCTGCCGCTGCGCCTGCGCTATGAGGCGCCGGTGGTCCGCGAGTGTCAGCGCAATGCCGGTGGCTCGCGTCAGTTTACGCAGCTGGGCTTTGAGCTTATCGGTGCGGGCGATACCACGGGCGATGTCGAGATCGTCTCGCTGGTGGCCGAGGCCGTGCGCAAGTTGGCGCTTCCCGATGCGCGCATTATCGCAGGTAGCGTGCGTCCGTTTAAGGAGCTGCTCGCGGCCTGTGAGGATCGCGAGCTGGCTGCCGAGGCATTGCGTTGCGTGCACGCCAACGACTTTGTGGGCCTTGATGCCCGTGTGGCGGCAAGCGCCGAGCCCGAGGCCGTCAAGGCTGCCATTAGCGAGCTGCCGCGCTTGCACGGCGGCGCCGAGGT
>CABQZS010000222.1 GCA_902468695.1 uncultured Collinsella sp. | reverse complement strand
TCCGGCAGGACCTGCGCATGAGGGCGGCCTGCCGCTCGTGGACGGCGCCGGCGAGGACCCGGGTGCCACGGTTGCCATGCCGGCTATGCCCCAGGAGTAGGCCTACGCGTTTATCACCATCACGTACCTGCGCCTTTGCCGTACGCAGATGAGCGGAGCGGCAAGTGATGCGCTGCGGGTATAATGGACAGCATTCAAACGGTGGGCACCGACGTGCCCGCAGGAGAGGAATGATCATGGGTAAGACTTTCAGCTTTGTCTCCGGCGCACTTTTTGGTGCCGCTGCCGGCGCTATTGTCGGCGTTGCTCTGGCCCCGCGCTCGGGCGCCGAGACCCGCGCCATGGCTGCCGATATCGCCAACGACGCCTGGGACAATATGCGCGACACCTACGAGCACAGCGCCGAGGAGGCCCGTGCTGCGGTGAATGACTTTGGCCCGATGGTCGACGCCAAGACCGATGACCTGCGCGCCAAGGTCGATCTGGCCCGCGAGCGCATGGACCAGCTGCGCGAGCAGCTCAACGATGCCATCTCGGGTGGCAACGTGACGCCCGCCGCCGACGTCGTGGTCGAGAACGCCGTCGAGGCTGATACCGAGGCTGCGGAGCCCTCGACCGAGGCATAATGCGCGCCGGGGATTTTGTCGGCGCCAAGATCTATCGCAAGCCTACCGAGGACAAGCGCATCAAAAAGGACGGCACGCCGCGCAGCCCTAAAAAGCTCGGAAAGATTCACTTTCCGGTCTTTATCCCGGGCGGTACGCGCGTGGTCGGCTTTATGGTCCGCCAGTCCGATATCGCGGGCATGATCGAGCGCCCCGACCGATTCGTAGCGCTCGACGCCATTGGTGTCTACGAGGGCGCCATCGCGGTCGATGACGTCAAGGGCACCTACGATGCCGCCGCCGCCAAGCGCCTCGACATCAACCTGGACGATTGCATCATCTGGGTCGGTATGGACGTGCGCACGGAATCGGGCGACGTCGTGGGCTATTGTTCGGACGTTGAGTTCAAGCCACGCTCGGGCATCGTGCAGGCATTCTATGTGACCGCCGGTGCTGCTTCGAGTGTTTTGGTTGGTGACACGCAGGTGCCGCCGACGATGCTGCGCGGCTATGCGGACGGCGCGATGATTGTTTCGGACGAGGTCAAGTCGCTCGGGTATTCGGGCGGTGCGGCTGCCAAGGCCGCCGAGGCCAGCGTCGTGGTGGGCGACAAGGTCAAAAAGGGCGCCAAGGTGCTCGACGACAAGGGATCGGTTGCCGTGGACAAGGGCAGTCGCGCACTGGGCAAGCAGCTCGGCAAGACGCGCGGCATGTTCAAGGCCTTTAAGGACGAATACCAAAAGGCGAGCGGAGGCTCGTCAAAAGCTACAAAATAGCGACGTACCAAATGATGGGAGGCAAGCCGGAGACCTGTTGCTCCGGCTTGCTGTGTTTATGGGGGAGGGCACATGCGCCAAAACGGATCCAACTTAAACGGGCGTTCGGGTGCGCGTCCGACGGCGCGCCGCGACCTGGGGCAGCTGCCCAGCGGTCAGCGCAAGCGTCACCGTAAGCCCGGCGCGATGTATCTCAACCATAGCCGCGGCTTTAGCGGCCGCAGCGCTCGCATCGGCAACGGCCGCACGCCCCGTCGTTCGTCTCGCCTGCCCTATGCACTCATCGCCGTGGGTTGCGCGCTCGTGCTGTTTATCGCTGCCGTCGTGGGCTACGTCAACCGCAGCGTGGACGTGGAGCTCAACGGCCAGAAGACCGCGGTGCGTGTGGGCTCTACGCTGCAGAATCTCATCGACGACCAGGAGTTGACTGGCACCTACGACGCAGGCGACCTGCTGGCCGTCGATGACAGCGTGCTCAAGCGCCATGGGGGCGAAAAGCTGTCGGTGAAGGTCGACGGCAAGCGCGTGAAGCAGGGCAAATGGGATAGCCGCGAACTTGAGGGCGGCGAGAAGGTGACGGTCAAGGATGGCCGTAACACCTACGAGAAGCACGAGGTTCAGGCTACGGTTATCGAGCCCAAGCTCAAGGTCGAGGGCACGGGCGCTATCGAGTATGTGCAGACGTGGGGTGTCCAGGGCCGCTCCGAGGTGTGGGTTGGTGAGCAGTCGGGCAAGACGCAGGACCGCGGCGAGGTTGTGCCCGCCACCGATTGCGTCGTGGCGTGCGCCAGCGTGGCGCCCAAGGGCAACGAAAAGTACGTGGCGCTGACGTTTGACGAGGGTCCGAGCGGTGCCACCAAACAGATCTTGCAGGTGCTCAAGGAAAAGGGCGTCACCGCGACGTTCTTCCTTTCGGGCGATGCGGCCGAGGCCTCGCCTGCCACGGCCAAGGCGATTGTCGATGCCGGGTGCGAGATCGGATCCAACAGCTACAGCGACGATTCGCTCAAGGGTCAGGACCGTGAGGCGGTACGCGAACAGATCACGAAAGGCACCGATGCGATTAAGTCGACGACCGGCGTGAAGACGATGCTGCTGCGTGCTCCCTACGCTGCCTTTGACGAGCAAAACTGGATTGATGCGATGGACCTGGTCTCCGCCGTAGTCTCGTGGAATATTGACTCGGGCGACTGGCTGCTCAACGGTGCCGACGAGCAAGTCTCGACGGTGCTCGATTCGGTGACGCCGGGCAATATCGTGCTGCTCATCGATAGAGACGAATGCGCCGAGCAGACACTCGAGGCGCTGCCGCAGATTATCGACGGCCTTGTCGCCGACGGCTACAAGATCGTGACGCTCAGCGACCTGGTCAAGACGGACACGTCGCTGAGCAAAAAGCTCACCTCGTTGACGAAGGTCGCCATGCCCAAGGACGCCGTGTTCCCCCAACTTGCCGAGGACGACGACACCGCAGAGTAGTCATTGGGTAGACATTTAAGAACGTCCCCAATGACTATGTCACGGATGCGTCAGCGTTTGGTATGCCTGCAATGTGCAGCGCATAAATTCGATGCTGCAGGGCGATGCTGATGCTATAGTTACTGCGGTTAATGAGGGTCAAGAGAAAGGTTACAGGTGAAATCCAAACCTCGACCATACAGTCGATGACCCCATGCAGGTGCTTTTTGCGCATGCACGGGGTGTAAGCGTCGAGCGGCGTGCCGCCCGCGCATGCGTATACATATCCAGAAGCCCCCGGACGCCGCACGCGCGGCCGCGTTCGGAGGAATAATGATGGGGAGCACCATTGAATTATCTGAGTGAGATGCTCAAATTGCCGGTCTTGGACGTCGATGGCGAAAAGCTCGGCGTTGTGAACGATTTTGGCATTGCTACCGGCGAAGTTTTTCCGCACGT
>CABQZS010000221.1 GCA_902468695.1 uncultured Collinsella sp. | reverse complement strand
GCTAAGCCCCATCGCGCCGAGAGTACTGCGGGGTCAGCCCGTGGGAGGCCAGGGCGCCGCTGACCGGTGGACGGCACCGAGCCGTACGCTTGAACTGAGAAGGGGGAGGCCTCGCGGCCTCCCCCTTTTTGCGTTTACGTGCAACATTCCTTATGCAATTAAATCAATTTAATCATCCACCGGTGAATATAAACGTTCACCGTTCTGTGGCCGGTTCTCTGTTCTCAATGGACTAATATTTGCTTTAGCGCACTGCTGCGCTTGTCCTGTTTTACACGGGTCGTTTTATTGATTGTGACGGAAGGACTCATATGGCAGATGTTCATGAGCTGCTTGATACTTGGATTGCCAATGTCAAGGACGAGGAGCTCCTCGCTGAGCTTAGCACGATGAAGGAGCAGGGTGATGAGGACGCCATCACTGACGCTTTCTTCCAGGATCTCGCCTTCGGTACTGCCGGCCTTCGCGGCACTATCGGTGCGGGCACTAACCGTATGAATATCTATACGGTCGGTCGTGCGACCCAGGGATTCGCTGACTACCTCAATGCGACCTTCGAGCATCCGACGGTCGCCATCGCTCGCGATAGCCGCCATAAAGGTGAGCTGTTCGTCAAGACGACGGCTGCCATTCTTGCAGCAAACGGCGTGACTGCCCTCGTGTATCCCAAGATTTCTCCTGTGCCGACGCTCTCCTGGGCCGTCCGCGACCTTAAGTGCTCCGGTGGCATTTGCATGACCGCTAGTCATAATCCGGCGCCTTATAACGGCTATAAGGCCTATGGCCCCGACGGCTGCCAGATCACCAGCGAGGCCGCCGATGCAATTTCTAAGGCTATCGCCGAGACCGATGCGTTCACCGGCGTGAAGTCCATGGACTTCGATGAGGCTCTTGAGCAGGGTCTGGTCAAATGGATCGATGACTCGTGCCTCGAGCGTTATTACGACGCCGTTCTCGCCCGCGGCGTGACTAACCTTTCTGCCGAGGAGATCGCTGGCGCTCCGCTTAAGCTCGTCTACACTCCGCTCAACGGCACTGGCCTCATTCCCGTCACGACGGTGCTCGAGCGCGCTGGCATCACTGATGTCACGGTTGTTCCCGAGCAGAAGGAGCCTAACGGCGATTTCCCGACCTGCCCGTATCCTAACCCCGAGATCCGTCAGGCCATGCAGAAGGGCATCGATCTCTGCGAGCAGGTTCACCCTGATTTGCTGCTTGCAACCGATCCCGACGCCGACCGTGTTGGCGTTGCCGTTAAGAATGGCGATGACTATCTGCTGCTGACCGGCAATGAGATGGGCGTTCTGCTGCTCGACTATATCTGCAAGACCCGTGCTGGCCGCGGTGAGGACCTCACTAAGAAGGTTGCCGTTACTACTATCGTTTCTTCCGCCATGGTTGACGTTCTGGCCGACGAGTACGGTTTTGAGCTCCGCCGCTGCCTGACGGGCTTCAAGTACATCGGCGACATCATTACTTCTCTTTCCGATGCTGGCGAGGTTGATCGCTTTATCTTCGGTTTCGAGGAGAGCTACGGCTATCTGGCCGGTGACCACGTGCGCGACAAGGACGCCGTGAGCACTTCGCTTCTGATTTGCCAGATGGCGCAGTATTATAAGCTCCAGGGCAAGAACCTTGCCGATGCGATGCACGAGCTTTACGAGAAGTATGGCTACTATCACAACAAGACGATTTCGCTGAGCTATCCGGGCGCTGAGGGTGCGGCAAAGATGGCCGGCATCATGGCTGGTCTGCGTGAGAACCCGCCCGCGGAGCTCGCCGGTTCCAAGATCGAGGCTGTCGTGGATTACAACACCTGCGTGAACGGCCTGCCGAAGGCTAACGTCATTGAGTTCGATCTTGAGGGTGGCAACAAGGGTATTGTTCGTCCTTCCGGCACCGAGCCCAAGATTAAGCTGTACATCTTCGCTAAGGGCGCGGATGCCGCCGAGGCTGATGCAGCACTTGACGCGATTGAGGAGTCCGGTCGCAAGCTGTTGGCCTAAGGCTTTGAAAGTCTATTTCTATAGTTAGACGGAGGAGGGGATCTCGGAAACGAGGTCCCCTCTTTATTACTGGCAAATACAGCTGAGAATCCCAAACTGTGTAGGAAATATGTACGCCCAGATTCCCGCCCACGGCGCCCCTCCGGTCTGGCAATATATCTCCTTGCCGCGCGGCCCGGTCGGACCGGATGAGCCGCAAAGCGTG
>CABQZS010000220.1 GCA_902468695.1 uncultured Collinsella sp. | reverse complement strand
CCTCACCGGCACACACGCGGTCAAGTGCCTCGAGCGACAGCACGGCACCCAGCCGCAGCGGATCGCAGCCAAAGACGTCAGCCACGGTGTTGTCCACAACCAGCAGCGCATGGGCCTCACGCGCCGCCCGACCCAGCGCGCGCAGATTGGGCACACGCAGACCAAACCCGCCGATGGAGTTTAAAAACCACCACAGGTGCGGCCCCTCGGCATCAAACGAAGCATCAAAGCCCTCGGACGCAGCAGCAAACGCGGCAGCCGACGACTCCCCCACCATAGCCACGTCGCAGTCATCAAAGCCGCGCGCAAACGCTTCGGTAAAGTCATCCGCAAAGGCCACCAGGTGGTCACCGGGACGCACGATTCCCAGCAGCGACAGCGCTGCCGGAACATGCGGGGCCTCAACAAGACGCGCCTCACGCGAGCCGGCCCTCAAAGCCCAGGCCTCTTCTAGCTGCTCTACGCCCATATGGCAACCTCCCTTTAAAAGCAAAACCCACGATGCGGGTGTTCCCCGCATCGTGGGCAACGGCTGCAGTATAGCGCCGATGGGCGATCGCGCACCTAGATGTTGAGCGTGTGGTAGGTCACGCTCGCACCCGGGGCGTCAACGGTCACGCCATAGGCCTCGGGATAGATGCGCGTCGAAAACACGAGCGAGCCATCATTCACAAACACCTCGACCGACGAGACATCGCCAACAATGCGCACGTTGCGCACCTCGTCGACGGGCTCCCAGCGCACGGTACGACCGCAGCCGGCAGAAGCGCGACCCTCATCGGTAAATCGCATCTCAAAACGCGAGGGCAGTTCGCCCTCGGCGGGCACAAACGCCAGCTTCAGCTCGCCATCAACGGTCGCGGTAAACGCGCCGTCGACACCGTCGACAACAACGTCAAAGCAGGTATCGCCGGCACCCTCCAACGAGCCCGCCCCCACACGCACCGAGGCATAATGGTGCTCGATCTCGCGCACCGGCTGCTGCAGTACCACGCCGCCGGCACCGGCTGTAAGCTCACGCGGCACCGTCATGCAGTGCTGCCAGCCGCACACCACGGTGGGTGCGTTGCCATAGGTCGGCTCATCGGGCATGCCCATCCAGCCGATTAGAATGTGGCGACCGTCCTCGGACGTAAACTCCTGCGGAGCATAGAAGTCAAAACCGGCGTCCCACAGACGGAACTCACCCAGCTCATAGGCACCGTCACCACCAGTGATGTCGCCCGTTACAGGCATGAAGCCAGCGGCATACACATTGCCGCGGTCCCAACGACCGCCCTCAAGGCCCTGAGGCGAGAATGACAAAAATGCAGCGGTATCGCCATTCGCACCGAGCTCGATATAGCCGGGGCATTCCCACATAAACCCAAAGCGCTCGGGCGCACACACGCGGGTCTCGAGCTCCCAACTAAGCATGTCGGCCGAGCCATACACCAAGATCTCGCCAACATCGCGACCGGCGCCCTCGCCATGCATGGCGCAAAAACGGCTCTCGACGTGCGGCCCGTCAACTCGACGACGCGCACCCAGCACCATGTGGTAACGCCCATCATCATCGCGCCACACCTTGGGGTCACGCACGTGGCAGGTCAAATCCTCGGGATAATCCTCAGACGCCAGCACCACGCGCTTTTGGCTGAACGTCTGTCCATCGACACTCTCGACATACACGGTGTCGGCGCGACGGCCGGAGTTGACATAGTCAAAGACGCCGTCCGCATCGGGGAGCTTAACGTTGCCGGTATAGAGCACGCGAATGCGACCGTCCTCGACCAATGCCGAGCCCGAATACACGCCATGGCAGTCGAACGGCTCGTCGGGAAGCAGCGGCGCGCCAACATATTCCCATTTCATAAGGTCGCGGCTCGTGGCATGACCCCAGGCCTTAACGCCGCCCTCAACATCAAACGGAGCATATTGAAAATAAGCGTGGAACACGCCGCCCGCCTGGCAAAGACCGTTGGGGTCGTTGAGCCAACCCGCCGGCGGCATAATGTGGAAGTGCTGGCCATACGCGCCATGACCGCACTCAGAGGCGGCAGCGTCAACAGCGGCAACCAGCTTTGCAAGGTCGCGACCAAGTGCATTAGACATATCAAAGTCCTAACGGATCGAAAGTAACAAGGCACCAGAGATCGGTACCAGATACGGGAAACGCCCGCGAGCATACAGCCCGCGGGCATCCCCTCAATCAAAAGCTCTTAGGCCTGCTCGGAAGCCTTGGGCTCGTCCTTGTACAGGACAAACGAGATGGCAAAGGACACGACCGCGGCAACCGCAAACATGATCGCGTACTGCACGGGCTGGGCCAGGCACAGCAGGATACCGAAGATACCCGTAACACCCGTGCCGGAGGCAGCCAGCGAAGTGAGCGCGCAGACCAGGGCACCGCAACCGCCGCCGATGCAGCCGGCGATGAAGGGCTTAAAGAAGCGCAGGTTCACACCAAAGATGGCAGGCTCGGTAATGCCCATGAAGGCGGACAGGGCCGAAGGAAGCGCCAGACCCTTGATCTTGGCATCGCGGGTCTTAAAGGAAACGGCGAGCGCGGCACCACCCTGGGCGATGTTGGCAGCGCTGGCGATGGGCAGCCAATAGGTCACACCGTACTGAGCGAGCTGGCCCAGATCGATGGCGGTGTACATCTGGTGGATACCGGTAACGACCGTGGGGGCATAGAACAGGCCGACGATAAAGGAACCGATGCCAAAGGGCAGGGTGAGCAGGGCCTGAATCAGACCGAGAATGGCGTTCTCGGCCCACACGAAGATGGGGCCGACGGCAACGAGGGTCACGAGCACGGTCACGAACACCGAGACGAGCGGGGTCACAAAGAGGTCGAACATCTCGGGAACGATCTTGTGCAGGCGCTTCTCGAGGAAGGCCAGAATAGCGCAGGCGATGACGATGGGGATAACGTGGCCTTGATAACCGACCCACTCAAAGCTGTACACACCGGGGATGACGTTGACCATGGTCTGCACGCCCTCGGAGGCAACCGTGTAGGCGCTCTGTAGCGAGGAGTTGATGAACGCACCACCGACAACGGCGCCCAGATACGGGTTGGCGCCAAAGGCCTTAGCGGCGGAGTAACCGATCAGGATCTGCAGAATGCCAAAGGACGTGCCCGAGACCAGGTCGGCAATCTTGTAGATAAAGTTATTGGTGTCGAGCGCGATAAAGCCGTTGGAGGCCATAAAGTTGAGGGCGCTCATAATGCCCAGCAGCAGACCCGAGGCCACGATGGCAGGGATGATGGGGACAAAGACGTCGCCGAGCACCTTAATGGCGCGCATAAAGATGTTCTGCTGCTGCGCCGCGGCCTCCTTGACCTCGGCCTTGGTGGCAGCCTCGACGCCACTGAGCGCGATGAACTCCTCGTAGACCTTATTGACGGTGCCAGTGCCAAAAATAATCTGGAGCTGGCCCTGGGCTTCAAAGACGCCCTTAGCGCCGTCGATATTCTCGAGGGCCTCCTTGTCAACCTTCGCGTTATCGGCAATCACCAGGCGCAGACGCGTGGCGCAGTGTGCGGCCGAAACAACGTTGCCGGCGCCACCGATGTTGTCGAGCACCTCTTGGGCTGATTTGCGGTAGTCCATGACTTCCCTTTCCTCCAACGGGTGCATGCGCACCCGACTACCTTTGACACTTACACTGTAATCGTTTTCAGTTTCATATGTCTGTAATCGTTTTCATAGTAGGGTGAACGGTAGGAAAAAGCCGGCGAATGGTAGTTTTATGGCAAAAACAGGGGACTCAGAGGCAGGCAGACGTGCCCAGAGCCTAGACATTCATAAGCTGATGGCCGAGCTTGAGCGTCTTGAGACCGCGCTCCCCCTCCACGCCATCGAGCGTGTCGAGCAGCATGCTGGTGGCCTCGACGCCACTGGTCAGATACCCATAATGCACGGTGGGAATGCCGCCCGTCAGCGCGCGCAAAAACGCGTTGTCGCCAAAACCGCTCACGCGGTGTATGCCCTCGCCCATGCCGCGAACCTCATCGATAGCACGCAGCGCGCCCGCCGCCATGGTGTCGGTCGCGCAGGCGATAAACGAAACATCGGGAGCGACGGAAAGCAGCTCACGCGCCGCAACATAGCCCGAGTCGAGCGTAAACGAACCCAGACGAATCAAGGCGGCATCGAGCGGGTTACCCGCGGCGCCCAGACCAGCTTCAAAACCGCGACGGCGGTCATAACCAGCAGCACGGTCTTCTTCGGTAACTCCAATATAGGCGATCTTGCCATCCACCCGACCCGCAAGCGCCTGGCCCAGCTCAAAGGCAGCCTCGTAATCGTCGTGATAGACGCACGCTGCGCCCTCGACGTTTTGGCCGATCAGCACAATGGGCACACGGCACGACTCAATCGCCCGACGGTGCTCGTCGGTAACCACGGTCGCCACCAGCACAATGCCATCGACCGGATGGTTCTGGAACAGGTCGAGATACTCGAGCTCACGCTCAGCTACGTTGTCGGTATTGGCAAGCAGCATCTGGTAGCCACGGTGACCGAGCACCTGGCCGATACCCGCGGTAATGCGGCTCACTGACTCCGAGTTGATCTTAGGAACGATGACGCCGATGAGCTTAGTGGAGCCGGTGCGCAACGCGCGAGCCTGGCTGGACCGCACGTATCCGGTCAGCTCAATCGCCTGCTTAATGCGCTCGGCCTTATCTGCCGAGATATATCCACCGTTGAGGTAGCGCGAGACGGCGGCGCTCGAAACGCCGGCCAGCTCGGCCACATCTTTCATCTTTACCACGAGCACCCCTGTCGTTGAAATCGCTTACACAATGATACCCAACCCATACCGGCAAATTTAGCAAATGGGACGAGCCACATGGATCATTTCAACAGCCCAGGTCAAGCAAACGTCAGACACTATGACCCAATCCGAGGGCACGGAAACGACAGGAGCCCCCGCTCGTGACCGCGGGTCGGGGCTGCGACAATGTTGTTG
>CABQZS010000219.1 GCA_902468695.1 uncultured Collinsella sp. | reverse complement strand
GCTGCCCCCATCATCGCGGTCTACGGGGTCAACGATATGGCACCGTGGGGACACATGTATGTCAATCCTGGTCTAACAGAGCCAATGAAAATCCCCTGCTGTTTGGCAAATGCATAAACAGCAGGGGAGACGATAATTGGATGAATATCATACCAATGTGGAATTACTTCTTCCGGCGGTGGATCACGTTGATCGCATAGCCGACGAGCATGGCCAAAACGATGATGACAAAGCCGAGCAGGGGATTGTCGTTCATGGGGTCCTCCTATTTTCCGAGCGGGGAGAATTCGTCGACGATGAGGTCGAGGCATTGTGGAAGCGCGCGGGCTCCAAAGACGCCCGAATTGCTGGAGATAATCTCGCCATCGAACTGCATGCCCAGCGACGGGGTGCAGGTGATCTTGGCTTCCTTGGTCTGGATGATCTTGAACTGCGGGCGCCCGAGTACCTTGCCGGCGGGGTCAAGCGCAGCGGTGATCACGGTAGGCAGCAGCTGCACGGTGCGCACGGGTTCGATGACCGCAATGTCGACCATGCCATCGTTCATACGGCAGTCGGGGAACAGGTTGATGTCGTTTTGGATGACCGAGGTGTTGCCGGCCATGCAGCAAATGCCGTCGAGCTCCTCGACAATGCCGTCATGCTCAATGGTAAAGTGCGCTACCGTAGGGTTGGGCGTGGCGAGTGCAGAGAGGAAGTAGGCGATCTCGCCGATGTCGTTTTTGGTGGGGGCGGCCTTCATCATGATCTCGGCGTCGAAGCCCGAGCCTGCGATGATGATAAAGCCGTGGCGCTTCTCGTTGCCGTTCTCGTCGAGCCAAAAGAGCTCGCCCATGTCGACTTTGACCGTGCGACCGGCACGGCAGGCCTTGGCGAGCGCCGCTGCCTCGGGGGCATTGCCGATGTTGTTGAAGAACAGGCAGGCTGTGCCGGAGGGGAAGACGAGCGTGGGGACACCGCACCCGCGCATCTGGTCGAGCACGTTGGAGACGGTGCCGTCGCCGCCCGAAACGACCACGCGATCAAACTCGCGCACGTCTGCCACGGCGTCCTCGGGCTCCATGCCATCGCCGATAAAACGCATCACGACCTCGTCGCCGCCCTGCGCGAGGGCGTGCGTGAATGCGTAGATTTCATCTGAGCTGGGGCCCGATGCCGGGTTGTGGATGATAAGGCAGCGCATACTTACGTTCCCGTTCTGTGACTAACCGAGTATAGTTGTAAGGCAATGCCGATATCCTACCCGTGTTTTTCGGGCCTAACCTTATTCGATGGGTTGATATGTACATTTCCACACATCAGGCTCTACTCGACTTTTGCCAGCGCGCCCGTGAGTTCGACGCGATTGCCGTCGATACCGAGTTTTTGCGTGAGCGCACGTTCCATCCGCGCCTGTGCTTGGTTCAGATTGCCACCCCTGCCGAGAGCGTGGCGGTCGACCCTCTGGTGATCGACGACCTTTCGCCGTTGGCCGAGCTTATGGCCGACGAGAGCGTGACCAAGGTCTTCCACGCGTGCTCGCAGGATATGGAGGTCATGCTCCATACCGTGGGCGTGCTGCCGCGTCCGATTTTTGACACGCAGGTGGCCGCCGCCTTTTTGGGCGAGCGCCAGCAGGTTTCGTACGGCGCACTCGTGCAGGCGTTTTGCGGCGTATCGCTGCCCAAGACCGAGTCGCTGACCGACTGGTCGCGCCGCCCGCTGACCGATAAACAGATCGAGTACGCGATCGATGACGTCAAGTACCTGATCGTCGCCTATACCGAGATGATGAGCCGCCTGCGCGAGCTGGGCCGTGTGGATTGGGTGCTCGACGAGTTGCGTCCTCTGGCAGACGAGTCGCACTACCGCGCCGACCGCCATGAGGCATTCCGCAAGGTCAAGCGCATCAACTCGTGCAGCCGCCATCAGCTGGGCATTGCGCGCGAGCTTGCCGCCTGGCGTGAGGACCGCGCCGAGCGGCGCAACATCCCGCGCAAGTGGGTCATGTCCGACGATACGCTGCTGGCGCTCGTCAAGCGCAATCCCGTGCGTGTTGAGGAGTTCCGTAGCATCCGCGGTACCGATCAGCTGGGGGAGCGCGACGTGGACGGCGCGCTCATGGCCATCAAGCGCGGTGCGAGCTGTCCGCACGATCGCCTGCCGCTCTTGGTGCGCGGACATCGTCAGATTTCGCCGGAGCTGGAGAGCGTGACGGACCTTATGTATGCGCTCATCCGCCTGGTTGCCGAGCGCTCGGGCGTTGCGACCTCGGTCATTGCCTCGCGCGATGACCTGGCCGACTATATTGAGCATCCCGAGCAGAGCCGCCTGCGCGAAGGCTGGCGCTTTGAGCTTGTGGGCTCGCGCCTGGACGATCTGCTTTCCGGCAATATGGGACTCACCGTGAAGGACGGCAAAATCGAGCTTTTATAGTTACGCGGTTTACCAAGCGCTGCAAACGTTCTAGAGCGGCAATACCAAAACATCGATGCTGTCTTGTTGGCTGGGCGAGTGGGTAGAATGCCTCCAACGTGTAACTCGATTCGGAGGAATTCGCATGCCCTATTACTATGGTTACGGCTTTGGCATCGACCCACTGTACCTGCTGGTTGTCCTTGTTTGCACGGTGCTCGGTCTTGCCGCGCAGAGCTATATCAACTCGACGTACAAAACCTGGTCCAAGGTTCGCTCGGACGGCGATACGGGTGCCACGGTCGCTCGCCGCATGCTCGATGCCAACGGTTGTAGCGCTGTGGGTATCAAGGGTGTCGCTGGCGAGCTTACCGATCATTACAACCCGCAGGACAACAACCTGTATCTGTCGGATGCCAACCGTTCGGGCGGGTCGGTCGCAAGCGTTGCCGTCGCCTGCCACGAGGCGGGCCATGCCGCCCAGCGTCAAAGCGGCTATGCCATGATGAAAGTACGTACCGCCCTCGTGCCGGTCGTCAACTTTACCCAGAACACCTGGACCATCGTGTTGCTCTTGGGCCTGTTTATGAACATTGCCGGGCTCACATCCCTCGCGTTGATCTTCTTCTCGTTTAGTGTACTGTTCCAACTCGTTACGCTGCCCGTCGAGATTGACGCCAGCCGACGCGCCGTGGCGTACATCGAGCAGTCGGGTATGAGTTCCAAGCAGGTCAACGGTGCCAAGAAGGTGCTGACGGCCGCCGCGCTTACCTATGTTGCCGCTGCGCTCACCTCGATTATTCAGCTGCTCTATCTTATGGCTCGCTACAACAGAAACTCTAACCGATAACAAATTGGGTCGCTGGGCGCCGCGGGGATTCGTGTCCCCGCGGCGCTGTACTATGTTTTGGACTTGAATTTGCGCAGGGCCGAAGCCCTTGTGCACGATGACGAAAGGAGGCTGCGTGGCAGGCTGGAATCTAACCGGCAATGCCGTTTCCGCCGAGTTTGACGGTTCGGATGAGCAGGAGCGCAAGGAGCTCAGCGTGAGCCAGGCGGTAGAAATCGCTGCCGGTGCGCTCGATGCCATTCCGCAGCTGAGTGTCCTGGGCGAGGTCACGGGTTTCCGTGGTCCCAACGCCCGAAGCGGCCACTGCTACTTCCAGATTAAAGACGACTCGGCCGCCGTCGACTGCATCATCTGGAAGGGCGCCTATCTCAAGCGTACCTTCGATCTGCGTGACGGCATGCAGGTGAGCTTTAAGGGCAGCTTCAACCTCTATAAGCCCACGGGTCGTATGAGCTTTGTCGCTCGCTCGTTTTCGCTGGCGGGGGAGGGTCTGCTGCGTCAACAAGTGGCGCAACTGGCCGAAAAGCTACGCCGCGAGGGTCTGATGGACGAAGCGCGCAAGCGCCGCATACCGGTGTTCTGCTCCCGCGTGGCGGTCGTCACCTCGCTTTCGGGTGCCGTAATCGACGACGTCAAGCGCACGTTGCGTCGTCGCAACCCGCTCGTCGAGCTCGTCTGCGTGGGCGCAAAGGTCCAGGGCGAGGGTGCACCGGCAGAGCTTATTGAAGGCTTGCGCCGCGCCGCTGCCATTACGCCGGCGCCCGACTGTATTTTGCTAGTGCGCGGCGGCGGCTCCTTTGAGGACCTCATGACCTTTAATGACGAGGAGCTTGCCCGCGCGGTGGCGGCTTGTCCCGTGCCCGTGGTGACCGGCATTGGCCATGAGCCCGATACCTCGATTTGCGACATGGTGAGCGACCGCCGCGCCTCCACGCCCACGGCGGCGGCAGAATCGGTGGCGCCGGCTATGACGGAGTTGGCCGATGTGCTCGAGGCGCGCCATCAGCGTCTGGGCGCTGCGATGGCATCGATGATTGGGTCGAATCAGGTCGATTTGGAGATGCTCGATCAGCGCGGTCGCCGTGCCTGGGATACCTATACGGCTCGCTTGGGCGATGCGCTCGATGCGGCTGCGTGCCGCCCGTGCCTCAACGACCCCACATTTATGGTCGAGCGTCGCGAGTCGGAGCTTGCGCTGACTGCCGATCGCCTGTCGGGGGCCATAGTACGCTCGGTCGGGACATTCCGCTCCAACTTTGAGCGCCTGCCCGAGCGCCTGGTTGCAAGCACCTCGGGGCTCGATGGCAAACGCCATGCGCTCACGCTCGCGAGCTCTCGCCTGGAGCATCAGGGGCGCACGATGCTCAACAAACCAGCGTCCGACCTGGGCCGTGCGGCAGCCTCGCTCGATGCCCTGTCGCCGCTCAAGGTGCTTGCCCGTGGTTATTCCATTGCGTACAGCGATGATGGGGTGGCCACGAGTGCCAAGACCTTTAAGCCCGGCGACGCCATCCGCGTGCGCATGGCAGACGGCAACGTGGTGGCAACGGTCGATACGGTCGAATAGACCGCGTTTCATAGCGATAAACCTTTAGGAAAGGAAACAGATATGGCAGAGAAGACCCCGGTCGAGCAGCTTACGTACAAGCAGGCTTCGCAGGAGTTGGAACTCATCATCCGCAGCCTGGAGTCGGGCGATATGGAGCTCGAGGAGTCGCTCGAGAGCTATACCCGCGGCGTCGAGCTCCTCAAGAGCCTGCGCACCCGCCTGTCCGATGCCGAGCAGAAGGTCTCGGTGCTCCTTAAGGACGTCGACGGCAACGACGTGCTCGCCGACGGCGAAGCCGCCAACACCGACGACAACCTCTCGTTCTAACCATCCCGACCAAATATAATTACCTTGGTCTGTGAGAAAGGAACCAACCATGTGCGATTGCATCTTCTGCAAAATTGCCAACCACGAGATCCCCTCGACCGTTGTCTATGAGGACGATCAGGTCATCGCCTTCGACGACCTCAACCCCCAGGCGCCGGTCCACACGCTCGTGATCCCCAAGAAGCACTACAGCGACATCGCCGACAACGTGCCTGCCGAGACCATGGGCGCCATGGCTCACGCCATCCAGGAGGTCGCTAAGGCCAAGGGCCTGGAGGACGGTTTCCGCGTCATCTCCAACAAGGGCGTCAACGCCGGTCAGACCGTCATGCACTTCCACATGCACGTCCTCGGCGGCAAGAACCTGGGCGAGAACCTCATCTGAGGGCGCGTAGGCCGTCGACTTGGCTGCCTTTGGAGTAATCTATGCAGCTTTCTCAACTCGAATACCTTCAAGCGGTAGCGAACTATGGTGGCGTGCGTAAAGCAGCTCGCGCCGTTCATGTGAGTCCGCAGGCCGTTTCGTCGGCAATCAAAAAGTTGGAATCTGAGTATCAGATCGTTTTGCTCGACCGATCGGCGGGGGAAGCTGTTTTGTCTCCGGCGGGCAGAGAATTTGCGCGTCGTGCGCGCGTGATCCTGGCGCAAGTCGACGATCTCAAAAAGTACGCTCAATCGGGGAACGGCGGCGTTTCGCCCGACGGCCATTTCCGTCTTTACGCCCCCTGTCTTCATGGGCGGGGGCGCCTTTTTTCCGAAAACTGGTACGACTCGTTTGAAAGCTCGCACCCTCAGATTCATCTTGATGTGTGGCATCAGCCAACGGCAACATGCTTTGAATCACTTATACTTGGCATTTCGGACGCGGCTATCTCGTTTGAGGAACCACGGGACAGCGTCCTTTCTTCAAAATATATGGGTGAAAAGGAGCTCAGGGTTCTTTCATGCCCAGCTGGTCATCAATCTGTGGGTGCTATGACCGTTCGTGAGTTGCTGGGCGGCAGGCTCGCTGTTCCCATTAATTTGTCACCCTGTCTCAATGCAATCAATCAATGTCCCGAAGCTCAGCTGGTTAATTTCCGCTTTCGCGATGTCGAATACGGAAACAGGGCGCAGGCTGAGTTTCTTCAAGCCGGGGGATTGATATTGAGTTTTTCTGGCTCTTCTCTCGCATCAGATGGACTGGAAGTGAGCGAGTGCTCCATTGAAGGCTCGCATGACGTAGCCTTGCCCATCTACTTTTGCTATCGACAAAATGCCTGGACCGATCGACACCAGACGGTATTTCTTCACCTATTGCGTCATCTCGCTTCGTGAGGTCATTTGGCCTCGTGGCGTCAAGTGAATGTTGACGCCTTGTAACACATGACTGACGGCTCTGCCCTCATGCTTTTCCAAGATTCCGGTTTGGGTTATTGGCTCTTGGGGGGCGGAGCATGAACAATCGTACGATTTTGCTTTATATGACGTTCGTTTTTCTGTCGAACTTCAGCACCATTTTGTATTTTCTGACGGTTTACCTTGAATTCGTCGGATT
>CABQZS010000218.1 GCA_902468695.1 uncultured Collinsella sp. | reverse complement strand
GCCTTTTCAGCCGCGGCTTTGCGCGCCTTGGCCTCGGCGGCGGCACGGACCTTCATGGCTTTCTCACGCGCGGCCTTCACCTCGGGCGTGATGACGCTCATGGGTTCGGCAGTCGAGACCTGGTAGAAAAAGCCCTTAAAGTCGATCTGCATATCGGTGATGGCAAGACCAAACAGGTCGTGCGCCTCGTTTTCAAACGGGAACACCGCCGGATAGTACGAGCTGATGGACGGAATCTCCTGGTACTGGTCGATACCCTCGACCACTAGATTCTCAATCGCATAGCTGCCGTCCTGCGCGATATGCTCCCGAGCAGCACAAACGTTGATAAACGTATAGACCAGGCGATACGTACCGTCGTCGACGTTGCGCTCGGCGTGCATTTGCACAAAGCGCGCGCCGACGCCCTTGAGCGCCTGCACATGCGGCAACAGTTCATCGATCCCGACGGTGGTGTAGATTGCCTTTTGCATTACTCGGCCTCCTTTGCAGCGGCGGGCGCGCCGTCAGTCGCGCCTGAGTCGACACCGGCCCCGGCCTCCGCAGCAGCCACAAACCCGTCCTCGCCCAGCTCAACGCCACCGTCCCAGGTAGCGGCACCGCCCACGGTAAGCGGATCGCCGCCGGCGCGCATCACGGCCTCCTTCTGGTCCAGAATGCCGCACGCCTCCACGATGGCATCGATCACGGTCTCGGGGCGAATGGCGCACCCGGGCGCGTACACGTCCACGGGAATCGCGCGGTCCACGCCGCCGATCACGTTATAGGCATCGCGGAATACGCCGCCCGAACACGCGCAGATACCGCAGGCCACCACGCACTTGGGCTCGAGCATCTGGTTGTAGATCTGGCGCACGACGGGCAGGTTCTGGGCATTGACCGACCCCGTCACCAAAAAGATATCCGCATGCTTGGGGTTGCCGGTGTTGACCACGCCAAACCGCTCCGCATCGAACAGTGGCGTGAGCGAGGCCAGCACCTCGATATCGCATCCGTTGCAGCTCGAACCGTCGTAATGAATAACCCACGGCGAGCGCGACATTTTATGATCCATGGATGCCGCCTCCTAAATAAACACGTCGACGAGGATGGGCATAAGGTTGAGCAGGCCAAACACCAGCGCCACACCCCAGCCGAGCTTAACGCAGCTGCGCCAGGTGCTACGGGCGAAGGTGTTGTCGATCAGGACCTCGACAAAATACGTCGCGGCCATCACGACCAGGGCTACGACCCAGCTCACCGGGTTGTCCCAAACAAAGAACATGCCCACCCACATCAAAAACAGCACGGTCTCGCACCAGTGCATAAGGGTCATCTTGGCCAGCGTGCCGCCGCTCATCTCGGTGGCGACGCCCTGGACGATCTCCTGATGCGCGTGATGCGAGTACGAAAGGTCAAACGGCGACTTGCGCAGCTTGATGGTAAGCACCGCGAGCAGCGCGAGGAAAATGGGCGCGCTGTACACGATGATGGGGGCCGACTGCCCCGTCACGGCGATGGAATCGAAGCTATCGGTGGCAAGGTACAGGCCCACGCTCATCAGCAGAACGGCGGGCTCGTAGCTCATGACCTGCAGCAACTCGCGGTCGGCGCCGACCTGGGCAAACGGGCTTTGCGTCGAGGCGGACGCCAGCACCACAAAGATCGCGGCGAGCGTCACCATAAAGGCGCACAGCAGCGTGTTGGAGCCCGACACAAAGATGCCGCCGCCCACGACGGTGAAGATGAGCGCGCACGCCATGTAGGTATCGTCCATGGTGTTTACGCTGGCGGGGGCCTTGCGCAGCAGCTTGGCAACATCGTAGAAGGGCTGCAGCAAGCGCGGGCCCACGCGGCCCTGCATGCGGGCGGACAGCTTGCGGTCAACTCCGTCGATCAGGCCGCCCACAAGCGGCGCCAGCAGGGCAAACGCCACGGTACCAATAAATATGCCCACGACGCCCGAACCTTCGAAATACTTGCCGCGCAGCACCGAGGGCGCGCTCATGGCAAGCCTCTCGGGCCCAATCCACGCGCAACACAGCAGCGCAAACAAGATAATGCTGCAGCACACGACGCTACCCGCGGGGCCAATACGCTTCTCGCCAAGGGCGTCCTCCGAGTACCAATTGCGCTTTTCGGCCTTCACCTCGCGTCCCATCGAGCCGCGGAAATGGCGATAGTTGTCGGTTCCCACACCCGAAAGGTACACGTTGACGTGCGGCTTGTTGCTCACGCGGAATGAAGTCAGCAGCACCACGGCGATAAACGCCACGATAACCACCATCAGATACATGGCGTCCTTGCCAATAACGTACGGCACGCGTCCAAACACCATGGCCAAGTAAGGCGACACCAGACCGCTCGAGATGAGCGGGAACGCCACGCAGCACAGAATCAGCAGCGCGGCGATGGTGTTGAGCGCCATCCATTCGGTCTTATGGACATTGACCTCAACGTTTTGAGCCGTGGGGTCGACGCCCGAAAGTTTGGCAAGCCACTTGCCCCAGAAATAAAACGTCGCGGCCGAGCCAAAGGCCAGCACCATGATCATGAGCACGTTGCCGGTCTGCGCGAACGCCACCAGGGCGCCCCACTTGGACACGAGCATGCCAAACGGCGCCACAAACATGCCCATGATGCCCAGCATCATCAGGCGCGTCAGGTGCGGCATGCGGCTGAACATACCGTCCATGTCCTCGATATCGCGGCTGCCGATATGATGCTCGGCCGTGCCCACGCACAGGAACAGCAGCGACTTGGCCACCGTGTGGAACAGGATCAGGAAGATGGCCGCCCATACGGCCTCGGGCGCGCCGACACCCAAGCAGGCGCTAATGAGGCCCAAGTTGGAAATGGTGGAGTACGCGAGCACGCGTTTGGCGTTGCTCTGCGAGATGGCCATGAGGGCAGCGAGCAAAAACGTGATGGCACCCACGCTCGTGACCATAAAGCCGGTCACGGGATAGATGGCATAGAGCGGGCTGAGCTTGACCATCAGAAATACGCCGGCCTTGACCATGGTGGATGAGTGCAGCAGGGCGCTCGTGGGCGTGGGGGCAACCATGGCACCCAACAGCCACGTGTGGAACGGCATCTGCGCGGCCTTGGTGAGTGCGGCGAGCGACAGCAGAACGACCGGCATCACTAGCAGCGCGGATTGCGCGGTTCCGGCGCCGGAAAGCTCGATCATGCCCGAGATGGTCAGCGGCATGCCGTTAACGTGCAGATACATGAGTCCGGCCAAAAACGCGATGCCGCCCAGCATGTTGAGGATGATCTGGGTGAAGGCGTTCTTGATGGCCTCGGGCGTGCGCGTGTAGCCAATCATAAGGAACGAGCACACGGTGGTGATTTCCCAGCCGCAGAACAGCCACTCAAGGTTGTCGCTCGTCACGATGACGAACATGGCTGAGAGGAACAGGAACATAAGCGCCAGGAACTGCGGGCGACGGTCGGGCGCGGTCTGCCCGCGTAGCGCAGCCTCGTGCTCGTCATGGGCCTGGAAGTCCTTCATGTAGCCCAGGGCATACACGCAGATTAGGCTGCCGACGATACCGACGGCGAGGACCATGATCACGCTCATGTAGTCCAGGTAGAGCGGCGTCGCCGTGACGGCTTCGGCCGCGGGCAGCGTCATGGTCGAAAAGGCAACCGAACCCACCAGCTGCACCACGCCGAGCACCGTGGTGAGCGCGTTCCTATATTTGTACGCGTTGTACAGGATGACGGCGCACAGGATGACATCGATGGCGGAGCTGATGATCGAGAGCACATGCGAGGTGCCGGGGGCAACCCCAAAGCTCTGCGGACCCGTGCCAAAAAACATGACGGCGACTACAACTGTCACCGCCATAATAATGCCGGAACCTATGAGCCCCACCGCATCGCGGGCGCGGTCGCCGCGCGCGAGCAGCATGCCCAGCGCCGGTACCAGCGGAAACAGGGTAAGGAAATACAGTAGCGTCATACCATCACTCCCCCATGCAAAAACGCTGCAATTGTTTAACGTTATAGCTCAATTACGAGGTTGCGGTGGCAGGTTTTCGGTCAACTGGGGAGTTTTAGGCGTACGGGGCAAGGGCACGTTCGCTTTGGAGCAGAGAGGCGACGTTTCCTTACCGCGGCGGCAGGCGCGCGGGCCACTGCGCGCGGTTTATTGGCCACTTTGGAGGATGTCCCGACAGGCTCGCGCCGGTCCAAAAAGTTAGCGCGGCAAGAAAAATGCGCCCCCCGTGGGCGCACCATCCCGTTTGCTATTCCGCCTTTTTAACGCGCGGCTTGCGACCGCGCGGCTTATCGACCAGCGCGGACTCACCGCTCTCGCGGTACTGACGGCACCAAGCCTTGACCGAAGACTCGCTGGGAATCTTGTGCTTGATCATGGCCTCGCGAACCGTCAAGCCGTTTTCCAGACGGTCCTTAACCACAGCGAGCTTTACGTCGTACGAATAGGTGTGATGATGCGAACCGGCATTGAGAACGGCGTCGGCACCGCCCACGGCATACGCGCGGGCCCACTGACGAGCCGTGGCCTGGGGAATGCCAAGCTCCGCGGCGAGGGCGCGATGACCGACCCCCTCTTGGAGGATCTCGACGGCGCGCTGCCTAACCTCGGGCGCATGCGTGCGAGTCCTAGTTGCTTCCGACATACCTGCCACTTCTTAGCCTTAACCGTTAATCTGCTTTCTTACGTGCAAGTTAGATAGTAGCATTTTACTGTTTGCTCAAAGCAGTTAATTAAAATAGACGCGGCGTTATCTGGGCATTTGGCACCAAATTACGACATTTCTTTATCGATTATTTACGCTGGTAGCTGACTCGCAGCTAATCGTCATTCGCTTGTCAACAAAATTGGCATCTCTTTATGTCCTTTGGTATAGAGGATATAGTTATTAACCCCTCCCCCAATAATTTTGAAAGATCTGCGAGGCAGTAGACGTCCTCACTCCTCATGATTACCGCGCATTGCCATCCACCGGAGCAAAACAAAAAGGGCGGGACCTGCTGCGCTTGCAGGCCCCGCACCGGTTGACACCCGACGGGACACAGCCGGGCGAGACGGATCCGTGCTACCGCCCGCCTGGCCGCGATGTTCAACTACAGCTCGTTGGCCGCGTGATACGCCGTGCGAATGGCGCTCGCAATGTCGGCGGTGCGCTCACCCGAGCAGTCGCCCACGCAGGTCACGGGCACCGTCACGCCGTCCAGGTCAAACGCGTTGGCCTTGGAACCCACGGCCATCACCACGTAATCGCAGGCGATCTTCACCGGCTCCTCGGCGCCGTCCTCGGTGGTGCGAATGGCCTCCACGCCCTCGTCGGTAATGGCGGTCAGACGGGTCTTCACGTGCTGCTCCACGTTGTGCTCGGCAAAGTCGCTCATAATCAGCGGCAGAATGGTCTCGGACTCGCCCGCGGCAATCTTGTCGAGCATCTCCACGATCGCCACCTCGCAGCCGTGCTGCAGCAGATACTCGGCAGTCTCGGTGCCCACCAGGCCACCGCCAATGACGGCGACGCGGCCGCTGAGCTCCACCTTGCCGGCCAGCACGTCCCAGCTCGAGACGACCTTCTCCGAGTCGGCACCCGGAACGGGGATGATCACGTCGTGTGCGCCCACAGCCACAATCGCGGCGTCGGCGGCGTTGAGGTCCGCGGGGCTAGCGACGTGGTTGAGCTCAACCTTCACGCCCAGGCCAGGCAGAATCTTCTCGTAGTACTCGACCGAGCGCATGATCTCGTCCTTGCGCGGAGGCGCAGCCGCCAGCACAATCTGGCCGCCCAAGTGATCGCTCGCCTCGTAGATGGTCACGTCGTAGCCGCGCTTGGCCGCCACGCGTGCGGCCTCCAGGCCGGCAATACCGCCGCCCACCACGGCGATCTTCTTGTCGCCCTCGCCCGGCTTGATGGCGATGGTCGCCTCGTCACCGTTCTCGGCGTTGAGCACGCACGAGATGTACTTGCGGTTTTGGATCGCGTCGACGCAACCCTTGTTGCAGTTGAGGCACTCGCGGATGGGCTCGCCCGTGGCGGCCTTCAGCGCAATGTCGGGGTCGCACATGAGCGAGCGGCCGTAGGCGATGATGTCGGCGGCGCCGTCTTCCAGAATCTTCTCGCCGGCCTCGACCGAGACCACGCGGCCGACGGTTGCCACCGGCACGGAGACAAGGGCCTTGACGCGCTCGGCCACGGGCAGCGTCCAGTTGTAGGGCATGGCACCCATGGGCGGAATGGTGTCGCCCATGTTGCCGGTGTGGTTGGCCTGCGCGACCTGGATCATATCGATGCCCGCGCCCTCGAGCAGCTTGGCGAACTCGCAGG
>CABQZS010000217.1 GCA_902468695.1 uncultured Collinsella sp. | reverse complement strand
GCTGGAGCTCGGTCTTGCCGAGGCCCAGCAGACGCTGCTGCAAAACGGCCTGCGCTCGCGCGTGGTGCTCGAAGCCGACGGCAAGCTCATGGACGGCA
The DNA here is from genome assembly GCA_902468695.1 of uncultured Collinsella sp. GTDB lineage: Bacteria > Actinomycetota > Coriobacteriia > Coriobacteriales > Coriobacteriaceae > Collinsella. The sequence goes on along the minus strand of CABQZS010000217.1, from coordinate 1,499 downwards.
CCGATGTTGCCGTCGCCTGCCTGCTGGGCGCCGAGGAGTTTGGCTTTGCGACCACGCCGCTCATCTCGATGGGCTGCCTCATGCAGCGCGACTGCCAGCAGGATACCTGCCCGGCCGGCATCGCCACGCAAAACTGCCGCCTGCGTCGCGGCTTCCGCGGCAAGCCCGAGCACATCGAGCACTTTATGCTCTTTGTTGCCGAGCAGCTGCGCGAGGTCATGGCGAGCCTGGGCTTCCGCACCGTCGACGAGATGGTTGGCCATCCCGAGTGTCTGCGTCAGATCGAGGTCCCGGGCAACCGCAAGGCAAACCTGCTCGATCTGTCGCCCGTGCTGGCGAGCGCGACCTGCGAGTTCGGTGCTCACATTCCGGGCGCCGACGGTCGCCACTTCCTGCCGCAGATGGCCGCGGATAGCGAGCTCGACAAGACGCTCGACTCCACGTTGTTTGTGCCCTATACGGCCGATGCCCGTGCGCACCTGCGTCCGATTCGCTTCCGCGCCGATATCGCCAACGTCAACCGCTGCGTGGGCACCATCCTGGGCAACGTGGTGACCAAGGCGCATCCCGAGGGCTTGCCCGCCGGCTCCATCACCATCGATTGCGATGGTTCGGCCGGTCAGAGCTTTGGCGCCTTCCTGCCGCGCGGCATTACGCTCAACGTGTGCGGCGACGCCAACGATTACTTTGGCAAGGGTCTTTCGGGCGGCGAGGTGTCGGTGCGCCCCAACCCGCATGCGACCTACAAGTTCGACGAGAACATTATCGTGGGCAACGTGGCGTTCTTTGGCGCCACGAGCGGCCGCGGCTTTATTAACGGTCTGGCCGGCCAGCGCTTTGGCGTGCGCAACTCCGGCGCCACCGTGGTGGTCGAGGGCTGCGGCAACCATGGCTGCGAGTACATGACGGGCGGCCTGGCGCTCATCCTGGGCGAGGTCGGGCAGAACTTTGCCGCCGGCATGACGGGCGGCGTGGCCTATGTCTTTGACCAATACGGCACGCTCGATGCCCGTGTGAACCACGAGAGCGTTGAGCTTAAAGCCCCGACGGCCGGTGAGCTGGCGCAGATTCGTGCGCTCGTCCAGGAGCACGTGGACGCGACGCAGAGCCCGCGCGGCATTAAGCTGCTCTACAGCTTCGACTCTATGAGCAAGCACTTTGTGAAGGTCATTCCGACCGAGTACGAGCGCGTGCTGGCGATTGTCGCTGCGGCCGAGGCCGTGGGCAAGACGCATGCGCAGGGCGAGGAGTTGGCGTTTGACATCGTGACCGGTCGCGCCGACGCTGCCGACGTTGCCCGCTTTGACGTGGCGGGCGGTGCTGCGGGCGCTGCGTCCGTGGCTGCCAGCTCTGTTGCTTCGACCAAGAAGGAGGCGTAAGTGCCATGGGTAAGCCCGGTGCTTTTCTTGATATCGATCGCGTGACCCACGAGCTTCGCCCCGTGGAGGAGCGCAGCCGCGATTTCGATCCGCTGTACGTGGAGCTCGACGACGATGCGC
>CABQZS010000216.1 GCA_902468695.1 uncultured Collinsella sp. | reverse complement strand
GCTGGTGCAGATGCTCGGCGGCACGCCCGAGCAGGCTCTCGACGCCAGTTCCATCGCGCTAAGTAACCTACTGGGCCTCGTTTGTGACCCCGTCGGTGGCCTCGTGGAGGTGCCCTGCCAAAACCGCAACGCCATCGGCGTGGCAGCGGCCTTTAGCTCGGCACAACTCGCCCTCGCCGGCATTAAGAGCCTGGTGCCGTTTGACCAGATGGCACATGTCATGCTCTCGGTGGGCCACGCGTTGCCGGCCACGCTGCGCGAGACGGCAAAGGGCGGCATCGCGCAGGCTCCGGCCGCACTTTCGGCCTGTGCAAAATGCGGTGTGTGCGGATAACGGCAAAGAATGACTCAAAGGTGGGACAAATGTCCCACCTCTTTTGAATGCCACCGTTTCCGTACCACAAACAGCAGGGCAATCGCTATAATGCAAGCCCAGTAAAAAGACGATGAGCCATAAGGCGAAATTCGAAGGATTTGCATACGATGTCGCAAAACGATCGAACTCAACTGATTCCCGATCCGCAGCAGCCGAGCAGGCACACCGGCGGCGTTCAGTCACCGCGTCCTATCGCGCCGAGCCACGGTCAGCAGCGTGGTGCGGCAAACGCTTCCCAACGCCCGAACCAACAGCGACAGCAGCGTCAACAACGTCAGCAGCGCCAGGCAAACGGCAATGCGCCCAAGCAGCCCCCCACGCACGCCCGAGGCGATCGCGGCCCCGCACGCAAGTCCGCCGAGAACAGTAAGTCGGGCAAAAAGACGACGCTCTTTGTCGTCCTAGGTCTTATCGTCATTGTCTATATCGTAGGCATCGTAGTGTTTTCGCAGCTAGCCTACCCCAACACCACCATTGCCGGCGTCGACGTCTCCTTCTCCAACGCTTCGTCTGCCGCCACCAAGGTCAACTCGGCATGGAAGCACTATAAGCTCACCGTGACAGGCGATGACTTTAGCTGGACCTATCAGCCCGAGTCCGATGAACCCATCGTCGACGGCGAAGCTGCCGCAAAAGAAATCATCAGCCACAACGAAGCCTTTGTATGGCCGGTCCGCCTTGTGGAATCCTTAAGCGGCAAAACCAAAACAACCGCGACCTCCAACAAAGTCGATCTTGATCAAGACGTCGACCTGTCCATGCTCTCCGACACCTTTGACCAAAAGAAGTTTGAGAAGGATCTGGGCGCCGCCATCGACGAGTTTAACGAGGGCCGCTCCGGCACGTTCGAGGCCAATAGCTCCTATGACGAGCAGGCCGGCAAGTTTACCGTCGAGAAGGCGCGCTCCAACGAAAAACTCAACCGCGAGCATGTCATTAAGTATGCCGAGCTCGAGCTTGCCTCGCTGGCCGAGTCCGTAGATCTTTCCAAGCTCGGCAACGATGCCTATGAGCCGCTCAATGGAACGCTGACCGATGATCAGATTCAGGCCGCATGCGATGCCGCCAACAACTTCCTGGGCGTCAACGTGACCCTCAAGCTCAACGGCGAGGATGCCGGCAAGGTTGATGGCAGCTCCGTGTTGCAGTGGATCAGCTTTGCCGATCCCGCCAACCCCACGCTCGATACTTCGCAGATCAGTAGCTGGGCAGCCGAGCTCGCCAACGGCTTTAATACCGTGGGCTCCACTCGCTGGTGGACGCGCGCCGATGGCAAGCAGTGCGCCGTCGAAGGCGGCGACTTTGGTTGGTCCATCGACAGCAGCTCGCTCGCCAAGCAGGTCGAGGACGCCATTAGCAACAAGCAGACCGGCGAGATCGAGATCAAGTACTCCCAGAAGGCTGACACCTTTACCGCAAAGGGAGAGCCCGACTGGAAGGCATACATCGACGTCGACCTGTCCGAGCAGCACGCGCGCTACTATGACGAGAACGGTAATATCGTTTGGGAGGCCAACTTTATTTCCGGCAAACCGGGCGAAGACGCCACCCCCGAGGGCGTGTGGCAAATCAACAGCAACGACGGCGGCAGCACCCTGATCGGAGCCAAGGACCCCGAGACCGGTAAGCCCAAATACGAGAGCCCGGTGAGCTACTGGATGCCATTTGAGGGCAACATGATCGGCTTCCACGACGCCACCTGGCAAAACGACAAGAGCTTCGATAACGCCGAGTCGTACAAATGGTGCGGCAGCCACGGTTGCATCAACCTGCGCCTGGCCGACGCCAAGGCACTTCACGACTGCATCAAAGTCGGTCTGTGCGTGGTTGTACACTCGTAGTGCAACGCGCGCATTCCTACAACATGGAACCGCTGCGACCAATCTAACAGTTCCGAAAGAAACCGTCCTATGCGCCCGCCCCAACCGGTGGGCGCATATAATTATCGAGGTTCTTTCTATAAAGGAGACGCTATGCCGAATGTCCCCACCATTACCCCGGGCCCGGATGATACCGAGCACACGCCCGAAGGTGCCACCGAAACGATTCCTCTGATTACAAACGCGCACACCGACAAGCAGAGCGGACGCACGAACGATACGGTCGAGATTTCCGATGAAGAGGCATATGCCAAGCTCAAGGCAAAACGTGCCGAACGTCGACGCAAAAAGCTGATTCGACGCGGTATTGCCGCCGGCGTCGTGGGTGCCATCGCGCTCATTTCCATTGTCGCAACCCTGGTTATCAATGCGCAGCCACAGGGCGCTAGCGGGCCTGTGACCGACATGGTGACCGAGGGCACGTTTAGCACAACGGTCGAGGCGAAAGGCCAGCTCAAGCCTATTACGTCCTCAGTGGTCTCCCCTTCTGTCGACGGCACGGTCGATTCGATCAACGTGCAGGCAGGCCAATCCGTCAGCGAGGGCGACGTGCTTATGACCATTAAAAACGACGAGCTCGATCGCAACGTTGCCGAGGCGCAGCGTGCAGTTGCAGCCGCCCAGGAAGACCTCACCAACGCGCAGAAAGCCGCCGCTGTCGCGCAGGCCACCCCAACGACGGACGTCGATGGAGCTTCCGCAGCGGCTGGCGTCTCTGACGCATCAGCGGACACGAACGCCGTATCGGCCGCGCAGCGCAGCCTCGCTTCGGCCCAGGCAAACCTCGATCAGGCGAACGCCAAGGCCGCCAGTCGCACGGTCACGGCCCCGAGCTCGGGTAGCATCGTGGAGCTCAACGCCAAGGTGGGCGCCACGGTTACAGGCGGCATGATCATGGGCGAAAGCGATACGAGCGGCGGCAGGCAGTGCATGCAGATCGCTGACCTGTCCAAGATGAAGGTGACCGTGCAGGTGGGCGAAAAGGACATCGCCAAGATCGCCGTTGGGCAGAGCGCCAACGTCACGTATCCCGCGTTTCCCGATATCGTGAGCCAGGGAACCGTCACGGCTATCGCGTCGGTGGCAAACTCCGACGCCGCCAACGGCGGCGGCAGCGTGACCTTTAACGTCGACATCCTCATCGAGGCGCCCGACGCGCGCCTGAAGCCGGGCATGACGGCCGAGGTCTCGGTGGTGACCGAGCAGCTCGACGACGTGGTGATGGTGCCGACGATGGCGCTCATGACCGAAGACGGCGAACACTATTACGTCAACGTGGCAACCGATGACGAGGGCAAGCAAACCCGCCGCGTCAAGGTGACCGTCGTGACGCAAAACGACAACGAAACCGTAGTCGGCAAGACACAGGTCAAGCGCGACGACCAGGGCAACGAGATCAACCCCAACGTGCCGGTTACCAAGCTGCGCGATGGTGACACCCTCGTCATGGACACCGGAGCGGACGCAACGGCTGACGGCGGCTACAGCGCGGATTCGGGCAGTATGTCTGCCGATGAGGACATGTAATGCGTCCCGTTATCGACATCCGCAACGTGCACCGCATCTTTGAGAGCGAGGCAGGTTGCGCCCACATCCTGCACAACGTAAGCCTGGCGGTAAATCCCGGCGAATTCGTCGCTATCACTGGCCCCTCGGGTTCGGGCAAATCAACGCTCATGAACATCCTAGGCTGCCTGGATAAGCCGACGGCAGGCGACTATTACCTGCAAGGGGTCAACGTGGCCGAGCTCGATGATGACGAGCTCACCGAAGTTCGCGCCCTGAGCATTGGCTTTGTCTTTCAGAGCTTCAACCTGCTGCCGCGCCTGTCGGTTATCGAAAACGTCATGCTGCCGCTGGCCTACACCAATGTGCCCCGTAGCCAGCGCGAAATGCGCGCCGTGCACGCGCTGCAGGCCGTCACGCTGCCCGTCGACCACTGGGACCACCGCATATCCGAGCTCTCGGGCGGCCAGATGCAGCGTGTCGCCATCGCGCGCGCCCTCGTCAATGACCCGCCCATCATTCTGGCCGACGAGCCGACGGGAAACCTTGACTCCGCCACCGGAGCGCTTGTGATGGAGACCTTCCATAGACTTCAGGAGCGCGGCAAAACCATCGTGCTTATCACACATGACCCCGGCATCGCCGCCGAGGCCGACCGTGCCGTGACCATCCGCGACGGTCGCATTCACGACGGCGCGTATATTCCACATGCACCGCGGACCCTACGCAGCGCTGTAGATAGCCTGCCCATGATTTCCGCCTCCGCCAACCCGCCGAAAGGAGTGGTGGCATGAGCGCCCGCGATCTCATCCAGGAAGCCCTTCACTCGCTCGAAGCCAACAAGGGGCGCAGCCTGCTCACCATCCTGGGCATTGTCATCGGCATCGCCTCGGTTATCGCCATGACTTCGCTCATCGGCGGTATCCAAAACAGCCTGGTCAACAGTCTGGGCCTCAATGCGGCACGCATGGTACAAATCTATTCGTCCCAAGAACTCTCTGATTCTGACGTCCAGAAGCTTCAAAAACTGGTGCCGCAGATTGAGCAAATCGGCATTGTCGACAGCGCCTATACCGAGTACAAGACCGGCGATAAAAGCTATACCGTCATGGCACAGGGTGTCGATAGCGACATGCTCGACGCCGTGGGTGCCAGCAAGCTCGTTGCGGGGCGCACCTATTCCCAGGCCGAGTCCCAATCAGGCTCGCGCGTGGCGCTCATCAGCCGCGGCGGCGCCGATCAGCTGTACGGCAACGAACAGGATGCGCTGGGCAAGACTATTAAGGTCTCCAACGGCGAGGTGCAGATTGTCGGCGTTATCGACGGCGGCAACGACTCCATGGGCTCGCTCACGCTGTATATGCCACGCGAAACCATCTCCGGGCTATTTGGCGACGAGAATCCTTCATTCCCCAGTGTGACGGCACTTGCCGCCGAGGGCACGGACATGGATGAGCTCTGCAAAACCATCGAGTCCAAGGTGCGCGCGATGAAGGGCATCGCGGAGGAGGATGAGTACGACAGTGTATCGGCGACATCCATGAAAAGCGCCATCGATGCACTCAACTCCTTTATGGGCGCGTTCTCGCTCATCATGGGTGCTGTCGCCAGCATCTCGCTGCTTGTCGGCGGTATCGGCATTATGAATATGATGCTCACCAACGTGACTGAGCGCATCCGCGAGATCGGTATTCGCCGTGCCCTCGGCGCCAGTCGTCGCGATATCACCGCGCAGTTTTTGGCCGAGTCCTCGGCACTGTGCGTCACCGGTGGCCTGCTGGGTGTCCTGATTGGCTATCTGCTGGCCTGGGGCCTCGCGATGTTTGCCGCAGGATCAGGGGTTCTCAGCGAGCTCGGTGCCAGCGGGCAAATCACGCCGAGCTTTTCAATCGCCACGGTACTGCTGGCCTTCGGCGTCTCCGTCGGCATCGGCGTAATCTTTGGCTTCTATCCCGCTCGCCGCGCAGCAAAGCTCGACCCGGTGGAGTGCCTACGCTACCAGTAAGCCACCACCAACAAGTTGCGGTGAATTAGGGACTGAATATGCTATCTAACAGCAAAAACAGACACTATTTCACCGCAACTGATTGAAGGGCCCTAGGCGCGGCGAGCGCCTAGCGCGCGAACTCCCGTAAGAGCGCGTCTTCCACTTCCCGAAGCGAAAGGGCCCCGCCTCCCTCGGCGGGACGGGTGACCACGATGCAGCACGCTCCCGCGTCGCGCGCGGCGGTGAGCTTCTCGGCCGTTCCGCCTACGGTTCCCGAGTCCTTGGTCACAAGCCACTGGGCTCCCACCTGCCGAAGCATCGCCTCGTTGAGCTCGCGGGTGAAGGGCCCCTGCATGCCGATGACGTGCGACGGCGAAAACCCCGCGTCGATGCACTTCGTTATAGCACCGGGCAGCGGGAGCACACGCACAAAGAAGCGCTCCGCGAAATCGGCGACGCGCGTGTAGGGAGCAAGCTCCTTGCTCCCCGTCGTGAGAAGCGCGCGACCCGGGTTCTCGGAGAGAAAGCGCGCCGCGCAGGCGATCGACGCGACCGACACGACGCCTTTGGGCAGCTCCTCGGCCGGACGTGCAAGGCGCAGGCATCGTGCACCCACGGCGAGCGAAGCAGCCCGGATGTTGCCGCTTGCGAGCGTAGCGAAGGGGTGCGTGGC
>CABQZS010000215.1 GCA_902468695.1 uncultured Collinsella sp. | reverse complement strand
CCACGCGGCGGGCAGCGAGCGCCAGGCCGCGAGCACCATCCGAGATAAACGTCGGCATCGAAGCCTTCTCGCGCAGGGCATCGAGCGCGGCGTCACCCAGCTCGGCCAGCCACGCGTTAACGGCACGGCTACGGATGTGCGTCTGTGCCACCGAGTCAATCGTAGAATCGGGAATACGTTCGAGCATGGAGTCAGACGCATCGGCAAGCGACTCGTTGATGCGGTCGGCAAGGTCGGCGCGCACACGCTCCAGCTGATCGGACAGGCGGCGCCAACTGGCCAAAGAGCATGCCGCGTCGACCATCATCGCGACCGCGACGATAAAGGCGGACAGCCGCACAATCAGCACCGGCAAATGGCCGAGCAAGCCCAACACCGCCGGTTCCACTACGCGGCAAATGCACAACGCACCCAAGCCAAACGCGCAGGCCCAGTACAGACAGATGCGTCCGTGCAAGTTAAACGGCAGGTGCGAGTAATCCCAGAAGCGAGCGCCCGTTGTTTTTTCCAACAGCACGCCTACGCTGTACTCAATCACGCTGCATACGAGCGCTGCAGCGAAAAACTGGCTCAAGGCATCCGGAATCCCACGCAACAGCAGCCAGCAGGCAATGCCGCCCGCGCCATAGATAGGGCAGCACGGCCCTAGCAAAAAGCCGCTGTTGGCAAAGCGTCCGTGGTTGAGCATGGCGCATACCGTCGACTCCCATGCCCAACCGCAAAACCCGTAAAAGGCAAACGAGAGCACCAGCGCCGAGAGCGGGCAGGCGGCAAGCGTCGCGCCGTCAAATGCCATGTCGATCGCGGTCCCCACCGTCTACCCTCTCCTCTTCTCGCTCGATTCGCTGCTCACGCCATCGTCCGCCTCGTCCTTGCGCGGCAGACGGCCGGCGACCGTCTCGCGTAGAGCGCACCATTTATCTGCCAGGCATACAATCCATGCCTCACGACACGTCGGCGGCACCGGCACCAGCGGAAACATATGGCGCACGATAATATTCCGCTCACGAGACGTCAGCTCAAAATCTTCCTCCGCACGCGCCAGGGCAAAAAATGGATGCCGAAATCCGTGCAGTCGATGGCTCGGGTCGGGATCGTGCCAGTCATAGAGAAAGTAATCGTGTAACAAGGCTCCGCGCAGCAACGAGGCGCGGTCGACCGAGACACCGACGCGGCCCAGGCGCTCGGCAAAGGACATGCTCGCCCGCGCCACCGAGATCACATGCGCATACACCGTCACGTCGCCATGTTGGATAAACTCGCGCGTAAGATTCAGACGGCCCGCCTGTGCCAGTTGACGGGCAGCATGGTCTACTTCGCACGCGATTTTCTCGGCACGAACGACATCGGACATGCTGCCTCCTTCCAGCGACTCACGGCGACAAGCCACGGCCTGTGCACAATCGATAAAAACATCATGGAACACATCAGTATGGCATCGGACAAAACGTTTTGCCCCACCAGTTGGCGAATTACCGCGCCGCCGTCACATATCAAACGCCAAAATGTGCGAGACTGTCTTGTGCAATTGTGCCGGCCGAGGGAGTGCCGGCGCACGATTCGCATGGAGTAACCCACAACGATGCTGCTTACGCAAACGACAACGCCCGAGGACGTCAAGGCTCTCGACCGCGCCGAGCTTCCGCTGCTCTGCGGCGAGATCCGTCAGGCAATCCTCGAAAGCTCCGCCGCCGTCGGCGGGCACGTTGCCCCCAACTTGGGCGTCGTTGAGCTTACGGTTGCGCTTCATCGCGTGTTTAACTCCCCCATCGACAAGATTGTCTTTGACGTTTCGCACCAGACCTACGCCCACAAGGCGCTGACGGGGCGCGCGTACACTTATATCGATCCGGAGCGTTATGGTGAGGCTTCTGGCTTTGCCAATCCCGACGAGTCCGAGCACGACCTGTTCGCCATGGGCCATACCTCCACGTCGGTGAGCCTGGGCTGCGGCCTTGCCCACGCGCGCGACCTGGCGGGCGATACGTACAACGTCATCACCATCATTGGCGACGGCTCGCTTTCGGGCGGCCTGGCGTTTGAGGGCTTTAACAATGCCGCCGAGCTCGACAGCAACCTGATCATCGTCGTCAATGACAACGACCAGTCCATCGCCGAGAACCACGGCGGCCTCTATCGCAATCTGGCCGAGCTGCGCGCCAGCAACGGCACCTGTGAGCGCAACGTTTTCCGCGCGATGGGGCTCGACTACCGCTATCTGGACGCCGGTAACGATGTGTTGGCCCTAGTCGATGCGCTGCAGGAACTGCGCAATATCGATCATCCCATCGTGCTGCACGTCTCCACCGCCAAGGGCAAGGGCTTTGAGCCGGCCCAGAGCGACCCGGAACGCTGGCACCACGTGGGTCCGTTTGACATGGCGACCGGCCGCAAGCTCTGCCCGGGTCATCCGAGCGAGCCTGCGCCGCGCACCTATGCCGACATTACGGGCGAGGCGCTCAGCGCCGCCATCGAGCGCGATCCGCAGGTCGTGGGCATCACGGCCGCCACGCCCTACATCATGGGCTTTACACCCGAGCTTCGCGCTGCCGCCGGCAAACAGTTCGTCGATGTGGGCATTGCCGAGGAGCACGCCGTGACCTTTGCCACCGCGCTTGCGCGCTCGGGCGCCAAGCCAGTCTTTGGCGTGTACGGTACGTTCCTGCAGCGCGCCTACGACGAACTGTGGCACGACTTGTGCCTCAACGACGCCCCCGCAACCATCCTGCTGTTTGGCGCGTCGATCTTTGGCACCACATCCGAGACACACCTCTCGTTCTTTGATATTTCTATGCTGGGCGGACTTCCCAACATGCGCTACCTGGCACCGGCCTGCATGGAGGAATATCTGTCCATGCTGAGCTGGTCGCTCGATCACCGCGAGCATCCCGTGGCGATCCGCGTGCCCGGCATTGGCCTGGTGAGCCGCCCCGATTTGGCGCCCGCCGAGGACACCGACTACAGCGCCGTTCGCTACAACGTCGTACGTCAGGGCCGCGATGTGGCCGTGCTTGCGCTTGGCGATTTCTTTGAGCTGGGCGAGCGCGTGGCAAACCGCTTGGCTGCCGAGTACGGCATCGAGGCCACGCTCGTCAACCCGCGCTTTGCAACCGAGCTCGACCGCGAGTTCCTCGACAGCCTTGCCACCGAGCATCGCGTTGTCGTCACCCTCGAGGACGGCATATTGGACGGCGGCTGGGGCGAGCGTGTCGCGTGCTACTTGGCCTGCACGCCAGTGCGCACACGCACCTTCGGCATCGCCAAGGGCTTCCCCGACCGCTACGACCCCAACGAACTGCTCGCGCAGAACGGCATGACGGTCGAGAACATGGCCGCCGAAGCCGTAAGGCTACTCAACGAGTAAGAAAACCTCCGCAAGGGAAGCACCCCTGCGGAGGTTTTTATTTTCGCGACGCGATTATCTCGATCTGTAACATCTAGGGCCCGAATTCCCGTCTAACTGTTACAGATCGAGACAAGACGTCTTAGTCCCTGACCTTTGTCTCAATCTGTAACAGATAGAGACCTTTTGGCCGTCTAACTGTTACAGATCGAGACATTCGAATCCCCCTAAGGAGAAAATCTCGATCTGTAACAGTTACTCGGCAAAAATGGCTGCAGATGTTACAGATTGAGACAAAGTAGCGAGACAGGCCACCACAACTGCAAGAACCACCACAAAGGTGCCTGTCCCTATTTGGTAGGTAGAATAACCCATAAGGTAAGTATGTTTCTGAGTTATTTCGTGTTGACCCATTTGAGCGCGATAGGGTATAACTCTACTCAACCGCTAGGGATTTTATTGAGAAAGGTGTTCTACCATGAGCAAGAACCTCTCCCAGCAGGTCGTTCTCGACCGCCGCAGCTTCGTTGCCGCCACCTTCGCAACCGTCGCCGGCCTTGGTCTTGCCGGCTGCTCCGACACCAGCGCCGAGGCCGACAAGGGTTCCGCCGCCGGCTCCTCCAAGGGCTCCAATGATACCGAGGCTTCCACCACGCTCGACGCCAAGGCATTCGACAAGCTCGTCGACAACGGCCCCAAGGCCGATGACGACGTCATCGCTGCCAGCACCTGGGCCACGGCCGTTAAGGACGCCGGCGTCTTTAAGATCGGTGGCGTTCAGACCTCCACGCTCTTCTCCCTCCTCAACGAGAAAGACGGTCAGACCCGCGGCTTCGATGCCGGTATCGCACAGCTCCTGTCCAACTACATTCTGGGCGAGAACAAGGTCGAGATCACCCAGGTGACCTCGGACACGCGCGAGTCCGTCCTGCAGAACGGCCAGGTCGACGCCGTCTTTGCCACCTACACCATCACTGACGAGCGCAAGAAGCTTGTCTCCTTTGCCGGCCCCTACTACTACACCCAGCAGGCCATCCTGGTGCTCGCCGATAACGACGACATTAAGAGCGTCGACGACCTGGCCGACAAGAACGTCGCCGTCCAGTCCGGCTCCAACGGCCCCGCCATCCTGGAGGAGTTCGCCCCCAAGGCCAGCCAGCAGGAGTTCAAGACCGACGAGGAGGCCCGCCAGGCACTCCAGCAGGGCCGCGTTGACGCCTACGTCATCGATAACAACATGCAGCAGAGCGCCCTGGTTCGCGAGCCCGGTAAGTACAAGATCGCCGGCAAGCCTTTCGGCAGCAAGGAGCCCTATGGCATCGGCCTGCCGCTCGATTCCGACGGCGTCGCCTTTGTCAACGACTTCCTTAAGAAGATCGAGGACGACGGCACCTGGACCGAGCTGTGGCAGATCTGCATCGGCGACCGTACGGGCGACACCAATGTTCCTGAGCTGCCCGAGATCGGCGCCTAGACAGCGAGCCTAGTAACGGCCGCAACGAAACCATACGGAAACGCACGATGTGCTTTATTGCGATAAACTGTTTCCTTACTGAGTTGTCGGGGCTTCCGTACACACGGGAGCCCCTTTCCTTATCGGCGGGAGGTCCGCATGAGTCTCTCCGAGCTCTGGTCGCTCTATGGCCAGAACTATATCGACGCGCTGCTCGCAACCTGGGGCATGACGCTTGAGTCGTTTGTCATCGCCATGGTGCTGGCCATCGCCGTCACCGTGATGCGCGTGTCGCCGCTCAAGCCGCTGCGCGTCTTTGGCGACCTGTATGTCCAGGTCTTCCGTAACATCCCCGGCATCGCGCTGCTCATCATCGTCGTCTACGCACTGCCGCCGCTCAAGGTCGTCCTGCCCTACCGCACCTGCGTTATCGTCGCCACGGTCCTTTTGGGCTCGGCCTTTGGTTCCGAAAACTTTATGAGCGGCATCAACACCGTCGGCGTCGGCCAGGTGGAAGCCGCCCGCTCGCTCGGCATGAGCTTTAATCGCATCCTCGCCAAGATCGTGATTCCGCAGGCACTGCGCTCAAGCGTATTGCCCATGACCAACCTCTTTATCGCCGTCATGCTCACTACCGCCTTGGGCAGCCAGGTGCCGCTTAAGCCGCAGGAGCTCACCGGCGTGGTGAGCTACATCAACACGCGCTCGCTCGGCGGCGTCGCCGCGTTCTTTATCTCGGCGCTCGGCTACCTGGGCACGGCCTTTGTGGTGAGCCACATTGGCAACTACATCGATAAGAAGGTGAGGATCCTCCGATGAGCAAGCATTCCACCTCCGCGCTCACCATGCGCGATGCGCTCTACGAGGCTCCCGGCCCCAAGATGCGCGCCAAGATTCACATCGGCACCGCCATCTCGCTTGTTGCTGTCGCCGCGCTCGCCATCCTGGTACTGCAGCGCTTTTATGTGACCGGTCAGCTTTCGGTCCACTATTGGTATTTCTTTACGCACCTCACTACCTGGAAGTTCTTGCTTGCCGGCTTTGAGGGCACCGTTAAAGTCGCACTCACCGCTGGCGCCATCGCGCTGGTGCTGGGCCTGGGCCTTATGCTCGGCCGCACAAGCGATATTAAGCCGTTGCAGCTGGCCTGCCGCGTGCTCACCGATTTCTTCCGCGGCGTACCAAGCCTGCTGTTCATCTACTTCTTCTTTTTGGTGCTGCCCCAGTACAAGATCGCGCTGCCGTCGTTTTGGATGCTCACGCTTCCCGTCGCGCTCGCTGCAGCCGGCGTACTTGCCGAGATCTTCCGTGCCGGCGTTAACGCCGTGCCGCGCGGCCAGGTCGAAGCCGCCCAGGCACTCGGCCTCTCCAAAGCTAAAATCACCTTTAAAATCGTGTTGCCGCAGGCTATTCGGTTTATCATTCCGTCGTTGATTTCGCAGCTCGTGGTCGTAGTCAAAGACACCACCGTCGCCTACGTGGTGAGCTACCCCGACCTCATGCAAAACGCCCGCGTGCTCATTACCAACTACGACGCTCTCGTGTCGGTCTACCTGGTAATCGCGGTCATCTATATCCTCATCAACGTCGCGATCAACAAGGCCGCTGTCTATGTTTCGCACAAGACCGGCGCGACCATCATCCGCTAACGCTTTACCATTTCGAGTCATAAGGAGCCGAGCACCATGGCACAGAGCACTTCTTCCACCGGCAATCAGCCGCTGATCGAGCTCAAACACGTCGATAAGCACTACGGCGATCTGCACGTCCTCAACGACATCAATCTCTCGGTCGACCGCGGCGAGGTCGTCGTTGTGATCGGTCCCTCGGGCTCGGGCAAGTCGACCATGTGCCGCACCATCAACCGCCTGGAAACCATCGACTCGGGTGAGATCCTCATCGAGGGCGAGCCTCTGCCGCAGGAAGGCAAGGATCTTGCCCGCATGCGCGCCGAGCTGGGCATGGTGTTTCAGCAGTTCAACCTGTTCGCACATATGACCGTACTGCAGAACGTCATGCTGGGACCGGTTGATGTGCTGGGCGTCTCCAAGGACGAAGCCCGCGAGCGCGCCATGGACCTGCTGAGCCGCGTGGGCGTTGCCGAGCAGGCCGATAAAGTGCCCGCACAGCTCTCAGGCGGCCAGCAACAGCGTGTAGCCATCGCCCGCTCGCTTGCCATGCAGCCTAAGGCCATGCTATTTGACGAGCCCACGAGCGCCCTTGACCCCGAGATGATCAACGAGGTGCTCGAGGTCATGGTCCGTCTGGCCCAGCAGGGCATGACGATGATCGTTATTACGCACGAGATGAACTTTGCCCGCCGCGTGGCCGATCGCGTCGTGTTTATGGCCGATGGCCAGATCGTAGAAACCGGCACGCCCGACGAGTTCTTCGACCACCCCCAGACCAAGCGCGCCCAGGACTTCCTCAACTCCATCAAGGGCCACTAGCCAGCCGCCATCCCGTGGGACAAACACTGCTGATGGTTTTGCCCCACGCCACCCATGCACCCCGTCCGTCTCGATATCGAAAGCTACGTCTATGATCGGAACACGCACCTCATCGTCCTTTACGCCGCACGTCGACATCGCCCCCGCCGACCGTCCGCTTATTTTGGTGGCCCCGCGCTGGGAAGAAGCGAAGCCGTTTTTGAGCGAAGCGCTCTCCCCCAACGAGGAAATCGCAAGCGTCTTTGTCGATGCCATTCTTGCCGCCGGCGGCCTGCCGCTGCAGATGTCTATTACCGAAGACGTCGATGTTATCCGTCATTACGTCGATATCGCCGACGGCATCGCCATTCCTGGCGGTCCCGATGTCAATCCCAAACGTTGGGGCGATGATCGACCCTACGACCCCACCCTCTGCTGCGAGATCCGCGATAGTTTTGAGTTTAAGCTGGTCGACAAGGTACTCCGCGCCAAAAAGCCGCTCTTTACCACCTGCCGCGGCACGCAGCTGCTCAACGTCGCCACCGGCGGCACCCTGTGCATGGACGTGCCGAGCCTGGGCGCGCGCGAGGGTCGCACGCAGTGGCGCCACACCCACGTACTCAACGACCCCGTGCACCCTGTCGAGGTCATGCCGGGCTCGCTGCTGGAGCGCGCGGTTGGCGGGCACAGGCTGATCCAGACCAACTCGGCACATCACTGCTGCGTCGATCGTCTGGGCAAGAGCACGCGCTTGGTCGCCAAGGCAACCGACGGCGTTCCCGAGTGCATCGAAGTCGAGGGCCAGCCGTTCTGCCTGGGCGTGCAATGGCATCCCGAGTACACCTGGCAGACGCTCGAGACCGACTTTAATCTGTGGAAGTCGTTTGTCGAGGCGGCGGCCAAGGTAAAGCAGGCCCGCTAGCTCGCAAGCCACACAAGTTAAAGTCTCCTAAACCAGCGGGGGGGGCTGACACCAGCACGGTGCCCGCCCCCCCTGTATTTGGTATGCTCGGTATGATTATTCCTCACAAACAATCAAAGAAATCTCGACCGCAATCGGTCTACGGTAAAGCAAATGGTAAAAACGCTTGCTACGTTAATTAGGCAGTCAATTAAAATCGAAACGCATTGACCGTCCCCCAACGGGGTCACGCCGCAAATCCACATGAGCATCGAGGACGGAAGCGGAAGCATGGAATTGGCCCCGAGCTGTATGTAGATCGCCACGACGTTGACAAGCAGCAGCATGCCAATCGGACCGATGCCGGACCCAAAATAGGAAACAACGATTACGCAAGAAACCACGTATGCAAGGCAGGCAGCGGCGGCAAGAACAAGTCGATAGCAAAAAATATTCAGGTTGAAATACTGCTGAGCATCCAAAACGATCGCGCAGTTAAGACAGTACAAAACGACACTCGTCAGGATAAACGCGCCCAAAAGGGCAAAAGAAGACAGCACCACTCGCGCAACGATAGCGCACACACGCTTCTCTCCCCGAGCCTCCGACAACCCCCACGGCTCCTCGACAAAGCCCGAGCTGACAAAGCGCGGCACGATACAAGCCGCGATGAACGGAAAGAACAATGCATGAGCCAACGGGGCTACGTTGAACAGCAGACCGCGAAAAACCTCTGCATTACCAAATAGAAGGACATCCTCCGCCGATAACCGAAGCGTCGGGTCTGGGAAAAAGCCCAAGAAACTGTTCTCACGGAGGCTACAGAACCACATCGGGAAAGAATCAAGCTGCAATACCACCATGTACGCATAAACTACCAGGATTAAGGCGTACGCCCATTTGCTCACATGCTTCAATTCTGACTGGAGAAGTCTTTTAATCTGACGAGCCATTGAGCACACCCCCCAGCGCGAAAGCTCACGAGAGCGTAAATCAATACCGATAGACAGCTGGCTGCCACGCCATATTCCAGAAGTGTCAGCTGACCCATATCGCTATACCCAAGGGCACATCCGACTCCAAGGTACGGCCCTGGAAGGAGGAAGATCCATCGCAAGGATGGTATGGGCGCCTGGAGGGAAGTCCCGTAGAGCGTCAAGCTCATGACAAATCCAACTATTAGCACAGCCCCGCTCAATACAGCGCTGCCTGTGATTCGATAGATGGTCACCGTCTCCAGCGCAACCGATATCACCAATACGGCGTTGATCATCATTGCGGGCAAAAATGCAGTTAGCATGTCGTGCGAGTAGTTATGTCCTCCACGTATTATGGCTATTGCAAAAAGAAGAAGGCAAAGCGCACTATATGCTGCGCCAATTATTAAAGCAGACGAAAGCACATGTGCTAGGGCCCCATTAAAGCGGGTAAGACCTCTTGCTGAAGAAATTCGGTATCCCTCTTCATAGCCGCGCTCCTGTAAAATCGCCAGGCAAACGATGAGTGGGACGAACAGGGATGTACCGGCAAAAGCGCTGCGCACAAGGGACTCATCGGGTGCAGAGGGATCGATTACATTCCAGCAGAAACCAATATCCTCCCCAAAAACGCTATTGCCAAAGGCGAGCAACGTTGTTCCGTTTTTTAGAAAGATGCCGAAGAGAAGGCCGAACGCCAGCATAAGCGCAAGACCAAACTTCGCCGGAAATATCCTGTGCAAACGCATCATATCTGCCTTTATGGGATGGATCGCCCGCTTCATAGCGAGACCGCCTTCATCAAGCGCCTGTAATACTCTTTTAGGGACGACGCCTCATCCCTTATGACGTCCATCGATTCCTTTTTTAGCAGTTCGCCGTCATGAATAAACAGGCAGCTTGTTGCAACCGATGCCAACTCATCCAAATCATGACTAGAGATGAGCATGGTCTTACCCTGCTCTCGATTCAATCGGCCGATAAGGGTCCATATACTCTCGATGCCCAGCGGGTCCAACCCGTTTGCTGGCTCATCGAAAACTAGCAAGTCCGTGTCACCCAACAAAGCCGTAGCTATATCCAGCCGCCGTTTCATTCCCAGAGAAAAACTGCTCACGCTCTTTTTCTCATCGACGTCCAGCCCGACTAGGCTCAAAACGCGAGGTATCTCACGATTCTCATCAAGCCCCCATTCCGCACATCGGATTTGAAGATTCTCAACCGCGCTGAGAGATTGGTATGCTCCGCTGGAATCTGGCACATAGCCGACACGCGTCCGCATCAGGCTCAGATCTTTTTTCGACTTGCCTCCAAAGAGCTCCACGCTCCCCGACGACGGCTCGCAGAGGCCCAGCACTATTTTAATAAGCGTGCTTTTGCCCGCACCGTTTGCACCAACAAGGGCACAAAGCTCAGACTGATGCACCTCGAAGGAAACATCATGCAACACGCGCCGTTTCCCGTAGCGCTTTGACACCTTTGATAACCTTATCGCTGATGCGTTCATTGGCCTCCCGTTCTGCTTGATAGCAAAACCGCTCATATCGTTCCTTCTTTTCTTTATCGTTTTTCCTAGTTGTTATTGTCTTTCGATAACTCATATTTGTCAAGATAATTAATAAAGAAGGGACCCGTGTTAGACACGGGTCCCGTTACACTGATATTTCGTTATAGCTGTTCGCTCTATGCTACTCGTCGCTCAAATCTACAGCGAAGACTGATGTCGGAAGCGACGCCTCATTGCCTCCACCATTCCGCATCTGCCTCACGACATTTTTTGCACGCTCAACAATAAGCTCCTCAAGCTCTTTCTCACTCACCCGCCGAATAATATCTCCCGGTTGACAGTCAAGTTCATCGCAAATATCGAGAAGCGTCTTAAGGCGAATAGCTTTAATTTTTCCGTTTCT
>CABQZS010000214.1 GCA_902468695.1 uncultured Collinsella sp. | reverse complement strand
TGAACCAGCGACCCCTGCGTCCCGAACGCAGTGCTCTACCAAACTGAGCCACAACCCGTTAGCTCGACTATAGTAACAAAGATTTTCGCCGCGTGCTAGAGAAATTTTTATTTCTTTGGCGCGTCGATTTGAACCGTGTTGGGAATGAGCTCAGTCGCGCAGGCCCACCAGCCATTTTGCTGGACAGCGTCGGCAAGCCTTTCGGCCGTGGCGGCGGTGTCGCAAATGGCAAACGAGCAGGCACCCGATCCGCACACATCTACAGCAACGGTGCCGTCCTGTTTACGCAGCCAATCGAGAACCGTTTGAATCTGCGGCTCCATCTGTGCGGAAATGATACCCAGGTTGTTATGGATGAGCGCATATGCCGTCTCGGCATCACCAGCACGCAAGGCAGAAGCTATCGCGCCGAGCTTGTCCGCAGGCACCGGGGCCTCGTCAAAACGTCGATAGGCTTCAATTGTCGAAACGCTCGCCTCCCGCGGCTTAACCAGTACGACAGGCGTCGCGGGCAGCGCGGGGTACTCAGTTGCCAGCACGTCTCCCCCACCTACGTAGAACGCAGGACTCGCGTGCAAAAAGAACGGGACGTCAGCACCAATGCCCCGCGCAATATCGTCGAGCGCTGGGTCGGTGCGATCAATGCCCCAGAGCTCCGCCAAGGCGACAATGACCGCGGCCGCATCCGTCGAGGGGCCGCCCAAGCCGGCGCACAATGGAATGCGCTTCTCAATCGTCACGCAGATGTTTGCCTCGCGACCATAATGCTCGGCCATAGCAACCGCAGCCCGATACGCCGTATTCTTTTGCATGGGAAAATCTGATGCCGGAACCGTCTGGACAGTCAGCGCCTGCGCCGGCGTGACCGTCACGGTATCGGAAAGACCGACGGCTGCCATCAGGGAATCGACCCTGTGGTAGCCGCGGTCATCGCGCTCGGTATGAACCCCCAGGTAGAAGTTAATCTTTGCCGGCGCGGAAAGAGTCAGGGACCGATCGGTCACCGTTAGTGCTCCTCGAGCTGATTGCCGAGCGGGGTAAAGATATGCTCGCCGCTCTCAGGGTCGAACAGCTCGACCTGACCGGTGAGGACATCGATATACTGGTAGGACTGACGCGACTTGCGGCCGCGGCGCTCGTCGACCTCGACGATAAAGACGGCGGGGTGGACGCTCTTGATGGTGCCCATGCGCTCGACGACGCGGGTGCGGCCCATGTTGGCCTTAACCTTGACGCGATCGCCCACCATATCGGTCAGCTTCTCGTGGATGTCGTCGACGTGATTGACTTCCATCTCTTCCATGAACAGGGCCTCCAGAAGGTGCAATTCAAAAAGGGGATAATACCCCTAAGATAGACAAAACTCTAATACTATAGCACCCTGCTGCCGCCAAACGCAAGTAGCTAAAAAAGCCCGGTCTCGAATACGTACCAGACGACAACCTCGCATGACCAGTTGTTACGCGGTTTGGTAAAACCGCGTAACCTAAAGGTTGTCGGTGTCCAAGACGATGGTGAATGGGCCGTCGTTGACCAAGTCGACTTTCATATCGGCGCCAAAAATGCCGTGCGCCACGTGTTCGACATCTTGACGAACGAGCGTCAGGAAGTACTCGTAGAGCTCGTTGGCAACATCGGGTGCGCCGGCATCCGTAAACGACGGACGGCGACCGTGGCGGCAGTCGGCGAACAGCGTGAACTGCGACACCACGAGCACCTCGCCGTCGACATCGGCAAGCGCCAAGTTGGTCTTGCCGTTCTCGTCCTCGTTGATACGCAGCCCGCGGAGCTTGCCCCACAGCTTGTCGGCCTCGGCACGCGTATCGCCATGGCCCACACCCAGCAGCACCAGGTAGCCGCGTCCAATGCGGCCCACGCACTCGCCGTCGACCGTCACGCCGGCGTTGAGCACGCGCTGCACCACCGCACGCACGGTCTACTCCTCGCCCGTCAGCTTGGCGGACAGATGCTCGAGCGCGTGGAAACGATGGCTGATGGCGTTCTTCTCGTCAGCCGTCAGCTCGGCCATGGTCTTGCCCGGCGTGTCGACCGGCAGGAACAGCGGGTCATAGCCAAAGCCGTGATCGCCGCGGCCCTCGTGCGCGATAACGCCCTCGCAAGCGCCCTCGCCATAGGTGACCAAGCCGTCCGTGTCGATGAGCGCAACGACGCTCATAAAGCGTGCGGTGCGGTCCTCATCTGCCACGCCTTCCAGGTTAACGAGAAGCTTGGCGTTGTTGGCGGCATCGTCGCCGTGCACGCCCGCATAGCGCGCGCTATACACACCGGGATCACCGTCCAGCGCGTCGACGACCAAGCCCGAATCGTCGGCAATGGCCATAAGGCCCGTCTCCTCAACCGCGGCTTGGGCCTTGATGATGGCGTTCTCCAAAAACGTCGTGCCGTTTTCCTCGGGATCCTCAAAATCACCCAGCTGGCCGAGCGCCACAAAGCGCACCTCGGGCATGACCTTGCCCAAAATGGCCTCGATCTCGGTGAGCTTATGGGCGTTGCCCGTTGCCACGACGATGGTCGCCGCCGGGTCGAGGGTGTCGATGTCAATCTTCTCAAGTGCCATGACTGGCCTCCTTGTCTCTATAGCAAGCCGCGTGAGGGGCGTTTGGGCACTTGACCTCTCCCCTCTCAGGCGATCGGACCTTTCAACGCAGCATTTCAGCAGATAAAACCTACCAAAATAAACCTGTCCCTTTTTGGCAGGTTAGGCGAGGGCTTGGCGCTGAAGCTCGATGAGCTCGGCGATACCCTTATCGCCCAGGTCGAGCAGGGCGTTGAGACGCTTGCGGTCGAAGGGCGCCTGCTCGCCGGTACCCTGGAGTTCGATCATCTCACCAGAATCGGTGGCGACGAGGTTCATGTCGACCTCGGCGTGGCTGTCCTCGGAATAATCCAAGTCGAGCAGGGTGTTGCCGTCGACGACGCCCATGGAAATGGCGGCAACCTGGCCCGTGAGCGGGATGCGCTCGAGTTTGCCCGCCTCGACCCACATGGCAAGGGCGTCGTGCAGCGCCACCCAGGCGCCGGTAATGCTCGCCGTACGCGTGCCGCCATCGGCCTGGATCACATCGCAGTCGACGGTAACGGTGTACTCGCCGAGCGCCTTCATATTGACGACGGTACGCAGGCTGCGGCCGATAAGCCGCTCGATCTCCATGGAGCGGCCCTTGCGGTTGGCATGCTCGCGCTTGCAGCGTTTACCGGTCGAGGCCGGTAGCATCGCATATTCCGCCGTTACCCAGCCGGCCTTGGCGCCCTTGCGCCAACCAGGCACACCCTCCTCGATGGTGGCGGCGCACAGTACGCGCGTGTCGCCGAACTCAGCCAGGCACGAGCCGTGGGCGTGCTTCATGACGCCGCGGGTGAGCTTAACGGGGCGCAGCTCGTTGACGGCGCGGCCGTTGGCGCGGTTGACCTGCATGTATTCCATGGAACTATCCTTTCGGCAAAAGATGTAGCGAAGCCTCCGGCGACATTGCGAGCCTAACCGAGTTCGTCGATATCGACATGCTCGATGCTTTTAAGCGGCTGGCCAAAGATAAAGCTACCCGCCACCGCAAACTCGGCAATGTTGTCAGACGTGGTGGCAAAGCGATGCTGTGGCTCGGCGGTATCGCCCGCTAGCTGCTCACGGCGCGTGAGGATATCGGTCAGCTCGCGGGTGGTCTCCTCGGCAGAGCTCACCACGCGCACCCCGGGTCCTAGCGCATGGCGGATGGGACCCACCAGCAGCGGGAAGTGCGTACAGCCGAGTACCACGGTATCGATGCCACGATCGTGCAGCGGCTCGACTGTGGCGCCGACCAGCGCGCGAACGGCTGGCGTATCAAAAATATCCTCGTTCTCGAGCCACTGCTCCTGCAGATGCGCGCCCGAGGCGAGCTCGTGCTCGACGACCTCGACAAAGCTCGAAGCCGGGCAGCCATACACATCGACACCAGCATCCAAATCCTGGATGGCGCGCGTGTAGGCGCCCGAGCGAATGGTGAGGTTGGTGGCGAGCACGCCCACGCGACGCGTACGCGTGCTGTTGATGGCGGCGCGTGCGCCCGGGGCGATCACGCCGATCACGGGAACGTCAAGCACTTGCTGAGCCAAACGCAAGGCCGCGGCGGTCGCCGTGTTGCAGGCGATGACCATGATCTTAACGTCGTGCCTCGATAGCCAGCGGCCCGCCTGCAGCGCAAACGAGCGAACCTCGTCCTCGGTGCGGGTGCCATAAGGGCAGCGCTTAGTGTCACCGAAATAGTAGACGGACTCGTGCGGAAGTGCCGTTGCGATCGCTCGCGCGACCGTCAAGCCGCCCAAGCCCGAGTCGAACACGCCGATCGGACGCGTGTCCCCGGCCATATTATCGATATCGGACATTACCTCACCAGATTCTCTCTCGAAAAATGCGACCACTCGTGATGCGTCGCGCTACGAACGGGCTGCGACCAGCAGCTCGGCCGTTGCCACCCAACCGTCGACAATCTTGCCGCGCGTAATATAGGCATTGTCGCAGGCGTCCAAGAACTCCGGGGCACCGGCGCTCGTCAGACCGTTCTCGACCAGGCAGAACATGCCAACATGGTCGGCCATGTAGAAGTCGGACTCGGAGTCGCCGAGCGCAAGCGTCTCCTCGCGCTCGATCCCCAGGTGCTCGCAGAAGCGCGCAATGGCAACGCCTTTGTTGAGACCCGCCGGATTGATGTTGAAGGCGCGGCCGTCCTCGACGCGATTAAGCTCGAGCGTCGTCGGCTTGGACAGGTGAGTCAGATGGCCGTTGCAAGCCCAGACCAGACCGCAGCCGGCCTCGTCCAGGATGGCCTGGACCTCATCGTCGGGCACATCGCCGCGCATGCCGACGGTGACCTCACGGTACTTGTAGCCGGTCGACATGTCGTTGTGGTATTCGATCTTGTGCGGCCAGCGGGCAAGGATCTTCTCGCACACGCCGGTCTGCTCGATCACCTGGTGCGGCGTGAGACCGCAGGCGGGGTCGTAGGGCATATCGCCGGTCAGATACTCCCAGTCGTTGGCCTTGAGGTCGTACATGACCAGGCCGCCCATCTCGCCGATGTAGGAGTTGAGGCCGAGCACGCGGGCGTCCTCATGGATCATGGTGCGATTGCGACCCGAGGTGGGGACCACCTGGATGCCGGCACGAGCGAGCGCGACAACCGCCTCGACGAGCTTGGTCGAGGGATTGCCGTCGTTATCGCGCAGTACACACGAGCCGGGGGCGAGCATCGTGGCGTCCAGATCGGTAAAGACATACTTGACCTTGGCAAGACGCTCGCGCACCTCGCCCGAAAGCTCGGCAACGGTCGGCAGGATGTTGTGGGACATGGTCACTCCGTTTACATAGAAGGGGCTGGTCTAGGCGTCGTACGCCGCAAGGGTGCGCTTGAGAATCGAACCGTCGCGCTCACAAGGCTCGGGTCCGTTCTTGCGCAGCATACACTCTTCCTCGCCCTTACCGGTCACGATGACCACGGCAGGACGGACAGTTTCGCGCACGGCAGTCTCGATAGCGGCAACGCGATCAGTCACGATTTGCCAGTTATCATTTCCCTGCGCTTGAACGTTGCGCGCGATCTCGGCACAAATATCCTCGACGTCTTCGGGGCCAGGGTCATCCTCGGTAATCACGATTCGGTCGGCATACTTGCCAGCGGCGATGCCCATCGTGGTGCGTCGATCGACACCCTTACCGCCCGTAGCGCCAAATACAACCGCCAGCTCGCGCTCGGGATAGTTCTCGCGCAAGTCACGCAGGAGTGTCTCGAGGCTCATGCCGTTATGTGCAAAATCGACGACGCCCAGGATTTTGCCTGATACGGACGGATAGAGCTCCATACGGCCGGGAACGAAGACGCCCTCAAAGCCGTGGACGATACCCTCTTCGGAAATGCCCAGGGCCTCGGCGCAGGCAATAGCGGCAAGCGCGTTGGACACATTGAACTTAACAGGCGTGGGAATCACAATGTCGCGCGTAAAGCGGGGCGTGCGCACCGTTGCCACCACGCCGCAGTCGCCATTACGAATCGCCAGCGCAAACACGTCGGCACGCTCGTCGGTCAGGGAGAACGTCACCGTACGTTCGCAACGAGATGCTGCCTCGAGCACGCGATCGACCTTATCCATATCGAGATTGACCACGGCAAAACGGCTCTGCGAGAAGATTTTGAGCTTGCTGGCAAAGTAATCCTCGAGCGTCGGATGCTCAATCGGCGAAATGTGATCCTCGCCGATATTGGTAAAGGCGCCGACTTCAAAGGCGATCTTGCCCGTGCGCTCGTATTTGAGGCCCTGGCTCGATGCCTCCATAACCAGCCACGGGGCACCCGCCTCCGCAGCATGTGCGATACGAGACTGCAGCAGGAAGGATTCGGGGGTCGTCAGCTTGGAAGGGCCCGCCTCGATGCCGTCGTCGAACTCAATGCCCGTATTAAGAGCAGGTCGATGACGGCCCGTAAGCTTGGCCTCGTTGACGAGAATGCCGCGCAGATAAAAGCTACAGGTCGACTTGCCCTTGGTGCCTGTAAAGGCGCAGACCTTCACCTTACCCGACGGGTGCCCATAAAAGGCATCTGCCACCACGGCGAGCGTGCGACGAATATCACTCACAATCACCGCGGGAAGATCAACATCGTAATCGACCTCGGAAACGTAGGCCACGGCGCCATCGGCGATTGCCGAAAGCAGGTACTCGCGCTTAAACGCACGGCCCTTGCAGACAAACAACGTGCCCGGACGCACCTGGCGCGAGTCGTCAGTCGCAAACTCAATGCGCTGGTCGCACAAAGCGCTCGGTTTGGAAACAACAAGGTCATCTTCCTCGAGCAACTCTATATAGCGCATCAGAGTTAGCTTCTCTTGTGTCGGACTCGACATACAAAGACCTCTCTCGCTAAATTCAGCCTTAAAGGGCAGAAGGCGTCCCGCGGCAGAAACGATGAAACATTCTGTATTATCAACCATCCTAATATGCCACCTGACCTTGCGCGCATCACAGCCTTCTAAAAAATTGCATGGACTGTGCCGTGGTCTAATAAATGGCAACAGTGTTCACCCCGTGTAAAACCAAGGAAATCTGGGTGCTGTTCTTTAACATAGCGTTCGCAACCACGTCCCGCCGCTTCGCCTGAAGATCGGGACGTGGTTTTTTCGGTTCGCTCGGCGCTTATGCCCTATCACGAAACAAAAGATTGGCATGATAGTAAAGATTATTTGACATCAGCTGCCGCAATCCTTGCGGCAGTACACCTGAGCCGTCAGCAGAAAGGATCTTGCATGTGCGGTTTTGTCGGTTTTACCGGTACAGATGAACAGAGTGAGCTGGTTCTCACGGCCATGATGAATCGCATCATCCACCGTGGTCCCGATATGGGCGGCCAGCATATCGTCGACAACGTTGCCCTTGGTTTTCGTCGTCTTTCGATTCTCGATCTTTCCGAAGCTGGAGCCCAGCCCATGTCGAGCGACGACGGCAAGGTCACGATTGTCTTCAACGGAGAGATCTACAACTTCCAGGAGCTTCGCGCCGAGCTGGAGGCGGCCGGCTACGCCTTCCACTGCAACGCTGATACCGAAGTCCTGGTACACGGTTACGAGGAGTGGGGCGAGGACCTGGTCAACCGTCTGCGCGGCATGTACGCGTTCGTGATTCACGACCAGAACAAGAACAAACTCTTTGGTGCTCGTGACATCTTTGGTATCAAGCCGTTCTATTACTACCAGGCATCCGATGGCTCGCTGCTGTTTGGCTCCGAGATCAAGAGCTTCCTGGACCATCCCAAGTTTGAGAAGGCTGTCAACCACGACGCGCTGCGCCCCTACCTGACGCTGCAATTCCCCGCCACGGAGGAGACCTTCTTTAAGGGCGTGTTCAAGCTTGCCCCGGCGCATTGCTTTACGTATGACCTGACGACCAACACCATGGACATCAAGCGTTACTGGAGCTGTGACTTCACCGACGACAACTCCAAGACCTTCGAGGAGTACGTGGACGAGTGCGACAAGGTCGTGCACGAAAGCGTCGCTGCGCACCGAATCGCCGATGTTAAGGTGGGCTCGTTCCTTTCTGGCGGTGTGGACTCCAGCTACATTGCCGCCTGTCTCATGCCCGACACCACGTATTCTGTCGGCTTCGATTACAAGAACTTCAACGAGACCAACTACGCTGCCGAGCTTTCCGACAAGCTGGGCATCAAGAACGTGCGCAAGATGATTACCGCCGATGAGTTCTTTGATGCACTGCCCGATATCCAGTACCACATGGACGAGCCGCAATCGAACCTGTCCAGCGTGCCGCTGTACTATCTGGCGCAGATGGCTTCCAAGGAGGTCACCGTCGTCCTTTCGGGCGAGGGTGCCGACGAGCTGTTTGCCGGCTATGAGTGGTACGAGGACACCCCCGAGATGCGCACCTTTAAGAAGCGCGTGCCGCTCGGCGTACGTCGCGCCCTGGGCTCACTCGTTCAGCATCTCCCCTACTTTAAGGGCCACAACTTCCTGACGAAATGCGCCGAGGTTCCCGAGCGCTGGTATGTGGGTCAGGCAAAGGTGTTCGATCCCTCCGAGGTCGACGAGGTGCTCAAGCCCGCTTACGACACCGGCAAGAACGCCGCCGAGATGTGCGCCGAGTACTACAAGCAGGTTCCCAACTGCTGCGAGCTTTCCAAGAAACAGTATCTGGATATGAACATGTGGCTGCCGGGTGACATTCTGCTCAAGGCCGACAAGATGTGCATGGCGCATTCTCTGGAGCTCCGCGTTCCGTTCCTGGACAAGAAGGTCATGGAGTTTGCCGAGCACATCCCCGCCAACTACCGTGTTAACGAAGAAGGCTGCAAGCTCGTCCTGCGTCACGCCGCCAACCGCACGCTGCCCGACGAGTGGGCAACGCGCAAGAAGGTGGGCTTCCCTGTACCGGTCAAGTTCTGGCTGCGCGAGCAAAAGTATTACGACTACGTAAAGGAATACTTCACCGCGCCGTGGGCTGCTGATTTCTTTGACACCGATGCGCTCATGAAACTGCTCGACGATCACTTTAAGGGTCGCGCGCTCAACCAGCGCAAGATCTATACCACGCTGACGTTCCTCATTTGGTACAAGCGCTTCTTTATCGACGAGGACAAGAGCACCGAAGTCGCCGCGTAAGTTACGTTATGAATTAGCGGTGAACAGCGCGGGGTTTCCGCTATACTCAATCCCTGCGGGCGATTGGCGCAACGGTTAGCGCAGGTGCTTTACACGCACAAGGCTGGGGGTTCGAATCCCTCATCGCCCACCACTGATTTGTTAGGCTCCCAGCGATGGGGGCCTTTCCTTTTTGGGCCCATCGCAGAGGGATTCGAACCCGCAAGGGTGCGGAGCTGAGGAAACGCGAAGCGTTTTCCAGCGCAGCACGCGAGGAGCGAAGTAGCGAAGTGAAGCGCGGGCGGCAAAATGGACCCCTGGCGAATACCCGTGTGCAAAAAATGCCAAATATGAGTACTGCTACCTTTTTAGTAGCAGCGTTTTCGAAGTCATAAAAGGCAAATCCGACATTAGAAAGACGATCGATAGTCCAGTTAAGCCAATTTGCCAACTACAAAACTGGACATATGTGGCCCAACTCGTCTAAAAACAACTAATTTATATGTTACGAAGTTAGTGCCCGTACTCATATTTACCACTTTTTGCACACGGCCCATCCCGGCCATGGTAAATCGATAGCAAAACGGGCTCCAGTTCGCCCAATCGTGCGCCAAACGGCACGTGACAGCCTGAAACCCGCTCCAAATTGCTATGTCTGTTGGCGCTAGGCCAAAACGTCCGACAAAATCTCAATCAGGTTGTCCACGTCGGCCTCTTCGCACACGAGCGGCGGAAGGAAGCGCAGCGTATGTGCGCCTGTAGCGTTGATCACGGCACCAGCCCCCAATGCACGGGTCACAACGTCGTGTGCATCACCCGCGGCATCGTCAAGATCGCAGCCGAGCATCAGGCCGCGACCACGCACCTCTACCACATGCGGAAGCTTAGCCAGCGCCTGCTCCATATAGGCGCCAACCTTGGCAGCATGCTCGGCATAATCGCCGCGCACAAGCACGGAGAGCGTCGCGGCACACGCCGCGATGGCCAAGCAGCTACCACCGAAGGTCGAACCGTGATCGCCGGGCTTAAACACGTCGGCGATCTCCTTCTTTGCCACCACGGCACCCATGGGCACGCCATCGGCAATGCCCTTGGCAAGGCTCATAATGTCGGGCTCCACGCCATAGGTCTGGAATGCAAACGGCTTGCCGGAGCGGAAGATGCCACACTGGACCTCGTCGGCGATAAGAACGGCGCCCACCTCGTGTGCCAAGTCGCGCGCCGCCGCCATAAACTCCTCGGTCATGGGGTGCACGCCGCTCTCGCCCTGAATCGGCTCGAGCATGACGGCGCAGACCTCGCTTCCCAGCTGCTTAAAGATCGAACGCAGTTCGTCGACATCGTTGGGCGTACAGGCCACAAAGCCACCCGGCAGCGGACGGAAACTGTCCTGTAGCCAATCCTGCATGGTGGCGGCAATGGTCTCGAGCGTACGGCCGTGGAAGCCGCCACGCATGCATACGATGGTGTTGCCGCCGTTACCAGCACGCTTGGCGTACAGACGCGCGAGCTTCATCGAGCCCTCGTTGGCTTCGGCACCAGAATTGGCAAAGAACGTCTCCCACACCTGCTCGTCCGCAGCCGGGGCACCGAGCGCAGCGGCCGTGGTCTCATCGCCGGCGGCAATGGCATCGGCCAGCACGCACGCACCATCTACGTCGTCGTTGGCAAGCTTGGACAGCAGCGCCGCGACCTGTCCACGCTGCTCGATGTAGAAGTAGTTAGACACATGCAGAAGCTTTTTGGTCTGAGCCTCGAGCGCCGAGAGCACTGCACGGTTGCCGTGGCCAAGGCTGCACACACCGATACCAGCGAGAAAGTCGAGATATTCACGACCATCGTCACCGATGAGCTTCATACCGTGACCTTCGACAAACTCTACCGGCGAGCGACCAAAGGTATGCATAACGTAATGGGATTCGAGCGATTGCTGAGTTGCAAGTGACATGAGACGCCTTTCGTTGGGCGCCAGACGGCGCGGGGCTATGGGTGCAGGAATGGGGCGGTGCGGGTCAGCTAGACCGTCTGAAGCTTCTCGACCTCGTCAAGGTTTTCGGTCAGACGCGCAGCAAACGTCGAAAGCGGATGCGGATGCGTATCGAACTCGTAAGCCGTCTCGGTGGAATGGATCACGGTGCCGACACCGGCATCGGTCAGCAGCTCCAGGAGCAGCGAATGCGGCGTAGTACCGTTGATGATGTGGGCACGAAATACGCCGCCGGTAAGCGCATCGACGGCGGCGCGCAGCTTGGGAATCATGCCCTTATCGACCTCGCCGCCGTAGAGCATTTCGTTAACCTCGTCGAGCGTTAGGTTGGAGATAAGCGAGTCCTTGTCGCTAAAGTCCTTGTACAGGCCATCGACATCGGTCAAAAAGATCGCCTTATGCGCGTGGAGCGCCGCGGCAACGGCACCGGCGGCGGTGTCGGCGTTGATGTTGAAGAAACCGCCGTCCTCCCCCGCCGCGACGGTAGCGATGACGGGGATGTACTCGCTGTCGAGTAAGCGCTCGATATAGTCGGTGTTGACGTGCGTCACTTTGCCCACGCGACCGAGCTCGGGGTCGAGCGGCTCGGCGATGAGCGTGCCGGCATCGCTGCCCGACACGCCTACGGCCAGGTTGCCGTGGTGGTTGATGGCAGCAACCAGCTCCTGGTTAACCTTGCCGCCCAGCACCTCGCGCACGATATCCATAGTCGCCGGCGTGGTCACGCGCTGGCCGTTCTTAAACTCGACGGGAATATCGTAATGGCTCAGCGCCTCGTTGATAGCCTTGCCGCCGCCATGCACGATGACGGGGCGCATACCGATGATCTTGAGCAAAACGATGTCGCTCATCACGTCGCGGCGCAGTTGCTCATCAACCATGGCGGCTCCGCCATATTTGATAACAACCGTCTTACCGGTCAGGTTCTTAATCCACGGTAGCGCTTCGAACAGCAGCTGCGCGGTTGCTTCGTTAGATTCGCTCGAGCGACAATCGCGTGCGAATTTCATAATCTGCCTCGTCTTTCGTATCGTTATCGCGCCGCGCTTCGCCGTCCGCAATCGCGGCAAGATGCGCAGCGTGCCTAGAATCTAGGAACGGTAGTCGCCGTTGATGGAGATGTACTCATGCGTGAGGTCGCAGGTCCACACAGTCGTTGCCGCGTCGCCTGCGCCCAGGTCGGCCGAGATCACGATCTCGGGCGCCTCGAAACGTCGTAGAGCCTCGTCCTCGTCAAAGGGAACAGTCAGACCGTCGCGACAGACAGGCATGCCCATCATGTCGATGGAAACGTCTTCCTGATTAAACTTCACGCCGCACTTGCCAAGCGCCATGGCAACGCGGCCCCAGTTGCAGTCGTGGCCGGCGATGCAGGTCTTAACGAGCGGCGAGTTGGCAACGGCACGGGCGGCGATATCGGCCTCCTCGTCGTTCACGGCGCCGGTAACGTTGACCGTAACAAGCTTGGATGCGCCCTCACCATCGGCGGCGATATTGCGCGCCAGGCTCTCGCACACCTCGTGCACGGCAAATGCCAACTCGTCAAAGGCATCGGAGCCCTCGACGATAGGCTCGGCATCTGCGGCAGCGGCGCCGGAGGCAAGCATGATGCAGGTGTCGTTGGTCGAAGTGTCGGAATCGACCGTTACCTTGTTAAAGGTCTGCTTGACGGTCGAGAGCAGCAGGGTATGAAGTGCCGCAGGCTCGACGGGGGCATCGGTGGTGATAACTGCGATCATGGTGGCCATGTTGGGCATGATCATGCCCGAGCCCTTGCACATTCCGCCCACCGTATAGACATTGCCCGCATGACCCGCAGCCTCACTGACGTAGGTCACGGCGTACTCCTTGGAGTGCGTGTCGGTCGTCATGATGGCGCGAGCGGCATCGGGGCCACCGTGAGCGGAGAGCGCCTCGTAGGCAGCAGGAATGGCGGTCTCAAACGTGTCGATCGGCAGAATCTGGCCAATCACGCCCGTGGAGGCAACCAGAATCTGCTGGGGCTCGCAGCCGATGACCTGCGATGCGATGCTGCACGTCTCGCGCGCGCATGCAAGGCCGGTCTCACCCGTGGCGGCGTTGGCATTGCCAGAGTTGACCGAAACGCCGGCGATGATACCGTAACCCTTGTCGGCACCGCCCAGGTTGGCACGGCTCACTTGCACGGGCGCCGCGCAAAAGCGATTGGTGGTAAACACGCCGGCACCGGGACAGGGTTTATCGGGCACGACGAGCGCGTAATCCAGACGCTCGGGGTTCTTGCGGAACCCAGCGTGGATGCCTGCAGCCTTAAAACCAGCCGCAGCCGTAACGCCACCCTCGACGGCGCGAATCTTGATATCAAACAGCTCGGTATTCATCGTCTTTATGACTCCTTATGTCAAACAAAAAACGGACATCGGTTGGTGCGCCATGCCAGTCGTAATCATGAGACCGGCTTAAGAGTGGCGCCCCACTCGATGCCCGACTACCAAATCGTTAACAATCGAATGTGCTACACCGGGCACGCCACTGTGGGCAAGCCTCGTCGCTCGTCAAAGCCAAAGACGATATTGGCGCACTGGACCGCTTGGCCCGCAGCGCCCTTGCACAGATTGTCGATGGCGCCCGTCGCCACCAGCACGCCCGCGCGCTTGTTGAGCGCGAGGCCAATCTGGGCGGCGTTGGTGCCGACAACCGAAGCCGTCTTGGGCTGCTGGCCGGTATCGAGCACGCACACAAAGGTGCGACCGGCATAGAACTGCTTGTAATAGTCGACAACGTCCTCAAGAGCCAAGGAGTCGATGGCCTGCGGCGCGAGCGGCATCGTCACCGTGGAGAGCAGACCACGCTTGAGCGGTGCCAGGTGCGGGGTAAAGACGACGCGATCGGTCAGGCCAAGGATTTGCTCAATCTCGGGCGTGTGGCGATGCTTACCCACGCCGTAGGCCTCCAAGTTCTCGTCGGCGCTGCAAAAATGCGTACGAGCGTTGCAGGACTTGCCGGCACCCGTCACACCGCTGATGGCATCGACAATCACGGGACCGTTCTCGGCCACCCAGCCCGCACGCACGGCAGGAGCGGCAGCAAGGCTCGTTGCGGTGGGATAGCAGCCGGCGCAGGCGACCAGCACGGGTTTGCCGTCGGCATGATCGGATGCAGCGGTCTCCAAATCCTGGGAGAACAGCTCGGGCAGACCGAAGGCGCGGGTCTTGAGCAACTCGGGGCTCGTGTGCTCGGCGGCATACCAGGCCTCAAAGGTGGCCGGATCGCTCAGGCGATAGTCGGCCGAGAGGTCAATGCAGGAGACTCCCGCGGCAAGCAGGGCGGGCACCTGAGCCATGGCAGCCGTGTGCGGCACGGCCAAAAATACCGCGTCGCAGTTCTTGAGCTCGGGGGCATCATGCGTCGTGAAGACAAGATCGCTTACGCCGGTGAAGCTCGGGTACACCGCAGACAACGGCTGGCCGGCATCGGCGTTGGACGTAATGGCAACAAGTTCAAACTCGGGATGACCGAGCACGAGGCGAATGAGCTCGGCTCCGGCATATCCAGCCGCGCCGACGATTCCAACCTTCAAAGACATATCAGACTCCTTGTCTGCGATTTATGCACCGATGCGCATTTCGCAGCGGTC
>CABQZS010000213.1 GCA_902468695.1 uncultured Collinsella sp. | reverse complement strand
TCGGACTGGCGCATGATCGAGCGCGCGTCGTCCACCAGCAGAGCACCCGCCGGCGTCACCTTGACGCCCGAGTGCGAGCGTTCGAACAGCGTGATGCCGAACTCGGCCTCGAAGCCCGACACCTGCTTGACGAGCGCCGGCGTCGACACGCGCAATTTTGCCGCCGCACGCGAGAAGCTTCCCAGCTCCGCGGCGGCCGATATGGCCTCAAGTCGTCGATTGTACACGTCAATCTCCCGTTTTCGCACCCGTGACCGCATGGTGCCACAGGGGGTTGTTTTCGCAGGTCACGCGCTCAATTGAGAATAGCCTGCATCGCACAGTATAAACCTACAGTTAACGCCATTCTAACAAATATGCAATTCACCTGCGCAAATGCAAAGCATACGATAACCAGCGGAAACCACGTGGGTCGGTTAATGGGAGCGGCCCACCGGGAGGCACAAGAAGGGAAGTTCCTATGAGCAATTGGCTTAAGCTCGAGGGCGATGTCTGCGCCGTGACTGGCGCACTCGGCGGTATGGGCGCCGAGATCTGCCGCGAGTTCGCCCGCAATGGCGCCAACGTCGTCATGCTCGACCTGGACGAGGAGAAGGTCAAGGCCGCTGCCGCCGACCTCGCTGCCGAGTTTGGCATCCACGCCGAGGGTTACAAGATGAACGCCACCGACGAGGTCGAGGTTCAGGCTGCCGTCGACGCCACCATCGCCAACTTCGGCCGCGTCGACGTCCTCGTCAACACCGCCGGCATCCTGCGCTTCGCCGCCATGGAGGACCTGCCGCTGAGCGACTGGGAGCAGGTGCTCAACGTAAACCTCACCGGTTACTTCATCACCTCGCAGCGCTTTGGTCGCGAGATGATCAAGGCCGGCCAGGGCCGCCTGGTGCACATCTCGACCGTCGCCAGCCACTCCCCCGAGACGTTCTCGGGCGTGTACAGCTCCACCAAGGCCGGCGTCAACATGATGTCCAAGATGCTCGCCGCCGAGTGGGGCCCCTACGGCGTCCGCTCCAACTGCGTCGAGCCCTGCTTCGTTAAGACCCCGATGTCGGCCAACTTCTACGCCGACCCCGAGGTCGAAAAGAGCCGCAGCCGTCTGATCGCCACGCGCCGCATCGGCGAGGTCAGCGATATTGCCAACGCCGTCATGTTCCTGGCGTCCAAGCGCTCGGACTTTACCACCGGCGATGCCATCAAGGTCGACGGCGGCTTCTCCAACATGATGGGCGACCTCACCGCCAAGCCCGGCGGCCGTCGCGCCTATGCCGACAACTACCTTAAGAACAAGGGTGTCGAGCTTTGGTCCGATGAGTCCGGTGTCGCCAAGCCGACCGACCAGTAAACCAACCTGGCAGGGAGGTCCCGCGAACACGCCCGCTCCTCCCCCGTATCGATTAGAAAGAGTCCAATGGCTTCCACCAACTCCAGCAAGGGTCGCGCCGTCGTGCTTTCCGCCGCGTGCGTCACCATGTTCTTCATCAGCTCCATCGCGCTGTATTCCGTCGTGAGCAAGAACCTGCTCGCCGTCTACCCCGAGTGGTCGAGCGCCCTTACCTGGGCGTTCCCGGTCTTCCAGACCATCATGGCCGTGACGGGCATCTTCGCCGGCCGCATCTCCGACAAGATCGGTCCGCGCAACGTCGTGATCGCTGCCGCCGTGTGCTACGGCCTGGGCTGGTTCATGTCCGGCACCGTCACCGAGCCGTGGCAGTTCTACCTGTGGTTCTCGCTCGTCGCCGCCATCGGCAACGGTCTGGGCTACAACCCGGCGCTCACCACCGGCCAAAAGTGGTTCATTGACAAGAAGGGCCTCGCCTCCGGCATCACCCTGGCCGCTTCGACCGCCGGCCCCGCCGTGCTGTCCCCGGTGCTCGCCTCGCTGCTCATCCCGAGCCTGGGCATCTTTGGCGCCCTCAAGGCACTCGGCGTCATCTTCTTTGTGACGATCGCCGCCTCCGCCCTGTTCCTGAAGGCCCCCGAGGCCGGCTGGCTGCCCGAGGGCTTCG
>CABQZS010000212.1 GCA_902468695.1 uncultured Collinsella sp. | reverse complement strand
GGAATCGAACCTGCAACCCACTGATTACAAATCAGTTGCGCTACCGTTGCGCCACACTGGCACACTTGGCGCTTTCGCGCGAAGCTTGTTTAGGATAAAGGAATTGCGGACGAGGCGCAACAGGCCCTTCACCCGACCACATCTCAAAACTATTCGCCAGAACGAATAGTTTTAATTACAATTGCTATATATAAAACTATTCGTTTTGGCGAAGGGTTTCGCGATGCTTACTACCAAGGAAGCCGCCGAGCTGCTCGGCATCACTCCGCGCAGGGTGCAAGAGCTCATAAAAAACGGAGCACTTGAGGCACGCAAGGCTTCTGGTGTATGGCTCATCGACAAAGACAGCGTCGACACGCGACTCCGTTCCGTGACCAAAACGGGGGGACGTCCCCGCCGCGGCCACGGTAAGAGCGAGATCGCATTCACCCTCATGAATCGCACACACGAAGTCGCTCAGCTGGTCTACAGCACATCGCGAAAAGACTTTACCCACATCGGCGCCGACGTCGATCGTGCCCACGCCCCTATTGGAGTATTTGGCCCTAATAGCCCCATATCACTCAACTCCTTCCGTATCTGGTGGCGCGGCCGCGGTATCCCACTCGCACGCATTGGGCTAGCCTCCCTGCTTGCAGAAGCCGAAGTCGATGTTCCCGATGAACTCGTACAGCGAAATCTTGGCCTCTCCTTATCCGACCAGTATTGGATTAGGCCCCAAGACTCCGGTCTCGCGTGGGAAGATATCAATTTCTTCAATAATGCTTTTGACGACGTCTCTCTCAGCATCGCGCCCTTCGCCCCAGAGGGCAAGGCAGCTGCCGCAAAGCCCGACAACACCTCGGACGGCAATCTTCAAAAGTACTGGACATGCGAGGATGACCGTCGCATCCTCCACAAGGCAGGTGCACATCTAAACCAGGAACCTTATAACGAGCTGGTGGCGACTGCACTTCACCGTCGCATCCTAAACCCTTGCGATTATGTGCCCTATTCGCTCGAAGGCGCGGGTACTTCCGCCTTGAGCACATGCAATGTCTTCTTAACTGATGAAGAAGAATATGTCCCTGCGTTCTATGTAAACCAGCACGCAAATACAGACGAGCGACTAGCCGATTACGAACGGTATGTAGCAAACTGCGAGGAGCTTGGAGCGACAGATATAAAAGACGCCCTTGACCGCATGATCGTGTGCGACGACATCATCGCCAACTATGACCGCCATTGGCGTAACTTTGGCCTTGTGCGAAACGTAAACACGCTAGCCTGCAGACCAGCCCCCATCTTCGATTCGGGCTCATCACTCTGGTGCAACATATCACTAGAGGAGCTTAGGGCGGGAGAGCACAGTTTTACCAGTGCGCAATTTCATTCAAGCCCCGCCAAACAAATGTTGCTCGTCGAGGACATGAGCTGGTTTGACGGCGACAAACTCGAAGGCTTCGTTGACGAGGCAATCGAGATTCTGTCCAGAAACGACGCGCTCACGGCAAGACTGCCATATCTAAAAGAGGCGCTTACATGGCGCCTCCGTAGGATGATCGACATCGCTGAATGGAGCTAGCGAGACAGCGTCGCGCCGTCAGGTCCCCTACCTCCCGCGTAGGGCCTTGAGCTTTGCCAGGGCATCGGGGCTCAGGCGACTGCCCAGAGTCATCTTGATCTGCGGGGCTTCCTCGGCCTCGTGCACGTCGTTATCGATCTGTTTGATCTCGTCCACCAACATGCGGCTCGAGATGCGCGTGACGCCCTTGCCCATGACGACGGCTTGAATTGTGCCGTCACTCGATACCACGGAGCACGCGCGGCCTTCCTCGCGCGCCTCGATGCAGAGCTTCTGCACCACGGTATCGGCCGAAACACCCGTCGGCGAAAACTCGATGCGCACGCCGCGGGCCGGTAGGTTGGGGCGCTCGCTGGAGATATTGCCCGCGCCGTCGAACACGATCACGGCCTCGTAGCGGCCCTGGGCAAAGGCGGCGACGTCGTTGATGAGGGCAGTGCGCGCCATATCGTGAACGTCGCTGGAATACGGATCGTCGGAATGGTCGTACACGAGCTTTTCGTAGCGCGGCGTGCAGTGGATCACGTTGTAACCGTCGACCACCAACAGCTCGGGCTTGTTGGAGTGCACTGTCGAGACCGGGTCGGCGATGGCCTGCGCAAACGCATTGCCGCCCACGCCATAGGTCGCGGCCGAAACAATCGGCTTGGCCGAGCCCTCGCCAAAGCGCTTGGCCTTGGACTTGGCACGGTTCTTCTTGGACATGCGCTACTCCTCCCCCATGAGCTCGCCGGCGTTGCGGCGCAGCCACTCAAGGCACAGCGCCGTGGTCGCCTGGGCAACATTGAGGCTCTCGGTCATGCCGCGCTGGGGAAGCTTGGTCAAAAAGTCGCATTTCTCGAGCACCAGGCGCGAGATGCCGTCGCCCTCGGAACCCATGACAAGCGCCACGCGGCCCTCGAAGGGAGCATCCCAGCAACTGCCCTCGGCGTGCTCGGAGGCACCGCCCACCCAAAAGCCAGCGGCCTTGAGGTCATCGAGCGCACGGGCGATGTTGGGCACCTGCGCGATAGGCAGATGCATGACGGCGCCGGCTGAAGTCTTGTAGCTGCCCACGGTAACGCCGGCGGCACGCTTATTGGCAATGACGACGCCCGCCGCGCCCACAACCTCGGCGGAGCGCACGATGGCACCAAAGTTGCCGTCGTCAGTCACATGGTCGAGCACCACGACAAGTGCCGGGCCCTCGCCTGCGCGGTCGAGAATATCGGCGACATCGGCATAGGGGAAGTTGCCAACCTCGAGCGCAATGCCCTGGTGAGCGCCATGGCTCGACAGTGCGTCGAGCTGCGCGCGCGGCACATACTTAATGCGGACACCCGCGGCGTTGAGGTCGTCGACCAAGCGCGACAAGGCGGCGTCGCGCTCCCCGCCCTCGGCAATGAGCGCGCACTTGATGGGAAAACCGGTGCGTAGCGCCTCGGCGGCAGCACGACGACCCTCGATGAACTCACCCTTGGGAGCCTGGACAGCGTCGCGGTTGCGATCGCGCTGCGGACGTGCGGCCTGTGTACGATCGCGCTGACCCTT
>CABQZS010000211.1 GCA_902468695.1 uncultured Collinsella sp. | reverse complement strand
GGAATCTTGACGTAGACGTTCTCGGCCCAGGTAGCGATCTCGCGAGCCTCGACCTCCATGGTCTCGACGTCGTCGGCAAAGACCTCAAACGAGACGGACACATCAGTGATGTGGGTCAAGACCTCCTTGGCAAACGCGCGGTAATCCGTCACGCCGCCCTTCTTCATAAGGGACGGGTTGGTCGTGAAACCCTGAACGTTGCCGTTCTCGTACATGTCGAGCATGCCTTCGAGGTTTGCACCGTCAGCGAACACCTTGATTGCCATCTGCCTGATTCCTTTCGTTAGCATACGGCCGATAAACTGCTAAACACTTTACCTACGTTTATCAAGGCGTGAACTGCGGTTTTTTATCTTCTCGGCGAACGGTATAAACACCTCAGTGTTTGGATTGATAAATCGATTGAGCATGCAAAAGCAAAGAGTCGCAGTTTGAGCAAACGTCAGAACGCGGGATTCATTAGATGAGGCCGAAATGCTGCATCGCTGTGACGGTGCCGTCGTGCGCGACATCGTCGGTCACGTAGTCGGCGACCGCCTTGACCTCGGGCATGGCGTTGCCCATGGCGACAGCCGTCTCGACCGCAGCGAGCATGCCCAGGTCGTTGCCCGAATCGCCAAAGCCAAA
This sequence comes from uncultured Collinsella sp., assembly GCA_902468695.1. Taxonomy (GTDB): domain Bacteria; phylum Actinomycetota; class Coriobacteriia; order Coriobacteriales; family Coriobacteriaceae; genus Collinsella. The sequence continues at coordinate 1,081 of CABQZS010000211.1, read as the reverse complement.
GGTGCGCGCATTTCCCTCGCGGCCCAGATACGCCAGCGCTCGCGCCACGCCCACGCCCTTGTCGATGCCCTTGGGGCTCAGCTCGCGATTCTGACCACCGGTGTTGCACAGCTCAAACTCGCGATCGATAAAGCCATCATCGTTGGCTACGCGAGCCAGGTCGCTCGCGACGATGCCCACCTTGCCCACGCGCAGACGGCCGTCGACGCGCATTTCCTCGGTGCTGTACACCACAGAAGTGCCAATCAGAGACGACTGCTCAACGCCCGCGGGTTCCAGGGCAAAAGTAGCCACGTTGGTCTCGAAAAAGGCTTCAATCCCTGCCGCGGCCATACGGCGAGCGAGCTCCGCAACAATGTCTTCGTCAAAGCAGTCCTCATGCACCACGCGGCCCTCGACCTCGAGCGTGGCGCCTGCCATGGCAACGATGCCCGCGGGGTCGAGCGCACGCAAGCTGTCCGCGATGAGCCACAGGGGACGACCCGTGCAGATAAATGCCTGGTGTCCCGCGTCGCGCAGACGATGAAACGCCTCGACGACCGTCTGCGAGGGGTGAACCGCCGAAAAGTCCTTGTCGGTCATGTTGTCGGGATCGAACGACGTCAGCGTGCCGTCCACGTCAAAAAAGAGCACGGCGGAATCGGGGCACGCATCAATCATATGGGTTCCTTTCGGGGGCGAGAGTAAACGAAGTATCCATCATATAATGGAGCGACGCAACCAGAGAGGTCACCCATGGAATTTTACGCAAGCTGCCCCGAGGGCTTTGAGTCCGCACTCGCCGATGAGCTTAAACGCCTCGGGCTTTCGCATGTTCGCCGGCTGAAGGGCCGCGCTACATTTGAGGGCGAGCTCGAAGAAGGCTACCGCGCCTGTCTGTGGTCGCGCCTAGCGAGCCGCGTGTTTGCGGTGCTCGGGCGCTTTGAGGCGCAGGATGCCGACGAGCTGTACGATAGCGTTTACGACATTGCCTGGGAGAGCGTCGTCCGCCCCGGCGCCACCATCGCCATTACCGCCCGCGGCGTGACCGAGCAGCTGCGCAACACGCGCTTCTCGGCCCTGCGCGCCAAGGACGCGCTGT
>CABQZS010000210.1 GCA_902468695.1 uncultured Collinsella sp. | reverse complement strand
CGACCTGACCAAGGTTGCCTGGCCGGGCGATGCCGTGGCGACGGTTGCCGAGGGCGTTGACCTGGCGGCTGCGAGCGCGGATGGCGTTGGCCCGACTGGCAAGGAGGCCTAATATGGCCGAACTCACGCCTCGCATGAAGGAGCTCGTCCAGCCCTACTTGGCCGGCATTGAGCCCTACGATCCCAACTTTACGCCCACGCGCATCAACCTTTCGGCCAACGAGAACACCTATCCCGTGCCGGCTGGCGTGCGCGAGGCGATTGACGCGGCCCTGGCTGCCACGCCGCTCAACCGCTACCCCGATCCCATGTCCAACGATCTGCGCGACGAGCTGGCCGCTTGGCATGGCGTGACGCGCGAGAACGTCTGCGTGGGCAACGGCGGCGACGAGCTGCTCTATAACTATCTGCTGGCGTTTGGCGGCGCGGGACGGACCCTGCTCAACTGCCCGCCGTGCTTTAGCGAGTACGCGTTCTTTGCGTCGCTCTGCCAGACCGAAGTGCGCGACGTGTGGCGCGACCCCGCGACCTTTGAGCTCGACCAGGCAGCCGTGCTTGCGGCGGCGCCCGAGTGCAACCTGGTAATCGTGACCTCGCCCAACAATCCCACGGGTGATGTGGCGCCGCTCGACTTTGTCGCGGCCCTGTGCGATGCGTGCCCCGGCATGGTCATGGTCGACGAGGCCTACGTTGAGTTTGCCGACGATTCGTTTGGCGCGGCCACCACGGCGCAGGGACTTATCGCCGAGCATCCCAACCTGGTGATTCTGCACACGCTGTCCAAGGCGTTTGGCGCCGCCGGCACGCGTCTGGGTTATGTGATCGCGGCACCCGAGGTTATCGAGGTGTTCGCGGCGATTCGCCAGATCTATTCGGTCAACGTGCTGAGTCAGGCGGCAGCACTTGCCTGCGTGCGTGCCCGCGATGCGTACACGCCTGTGGTGGCGCAGGTCGCATCCGAGCGCGAGCGCGAGCTGTGCGCCCTGCGCGCAATGGCTTCCGAGGGTCTGCCCGT
>CABQZS010000209.1 GCA_902468695.1 uncultured Collinsella sp. | reverse complement strand
TGACGCTCATTCCGCTGCTCTACCAGTTGTGTGGTCTGCGCCTTGCGGGCCTGGAGCAACACCGCCTGGGTCGCCGCTACTGCGCCGCGCTGTGGATTGTGGCCATCCTGCTTATCGGATTTGTGCTCACCAACGATTTTCACCAGCAGGTCTTCCGCTTTGACCGTACGAGCGACACCTGGAGCAACGATTACACGTACGGCTGGGGTTATTTCGCCGTCTTAGTGTGGACGGCCTTTAACTTCGTGACCTTTTTTATCCTGGTTGGTCGGTCCTCGTCCTTTCGCATCCAGCGTTTCTCGGGTACGGCGGCGCTCGTACTGCTGGGTGGCGCATTCTTTGCCATCTCGTATGCGTTGCGCGTGCCCTGGGCATGGAAGCTCAACTTTTCGCTCGTCTATTGCGTTCTGTGCGTGGTGGCGATGGAAATCTGTCTCGATTGCGGTGTCATTCCGTCATATCACGACATTGCCGGCATTTTCGACACCTTGCCGCTTGACCTCAAAGTTCTAACGCGCGACCTGCAGGAAGTCTATGTCACGCCAGTGTCAAAGCCAATGCCGGTAGGCGTGCGCGAGGAGTTGCGGGCCCAGGCGCACGGCCGCGCCCATGCCTTTGCCGTGGCGTCCGATCCCGATGTGATGTACCGCGCCTTTCCACTGCTGGGCGGATCGGCCCTGCTTGCCCAAGACGTGTCGGATCTCAACGAGCTTAACCGTGAACTGGCACATCGTCGCATGGAGCTGCAGCGTCAAAACGAGCTGCTCGCCGCCGACTACGACCTTAAGACGCATTTGGCAGATCAAGAGGCCGAGACCTTGCTGGTCCAAGACGTGGACCAGGCGCTTGCCCGCGCGCTCAAAGGGATGTACGACTTGCTGAGCTCGCTGCCGCCGTTGACCGACGAGGCGTCTTCGCACGAGCGTTACCGCATGCTGCAGCGCGCCAAGATGCTCGTCGCCTATTGCAAGCGCAAAGGGTCGCTCACGTTGGCACAGCACGGGGAGAGCGGTTTTGATCGCGACCGCATTCAGCTCATTGCCAACGAGCTCGCAAGTGACCTGCGCACCATCGATGTCGATTGCGCCTCGATTATCGCCATACGGCGCCCGATGCACGCCAGTACGGTAAGCGCCCTGTACGACTGCGTGTATGACTTTGCGTTTTTTGCCTACACCACCGACCATCCGGCGCTTATGTATCACTTGGGCGACCATGACCGATGCAGTGTCGAGCTGCGCGCCACGCTTTTTTCCAACGACGAAGAAGATCTTTCGCAGACGCCCGCTGCGCAAGAGCTCGAAAGCGCTCTGCAAGGGCGCAACGTGGCATACCGCCTTGAGGGCGAGCCCGGCCAGCTGCGCATGATCGTCTTGATGCCGAGGGCGGGTGAGTGACGATGACGATTTCGCTCATCCTTCCCCAAATCGTTGCGCTCGATGTTGTCTTTGCCCTGGCTGCGTGTCTGCAGACGATCCACGTCCCGCTCATCGCATCGCGCCGCTCGTCCTATAACCGTAAGGTGGTTTGCGCCTACGAGGCGAGCCTCGTGCTTCACCTGATGATTTCGGCGCTCATCTTATTCGCGTCGTCTGGCTCGTATCTGGTGGCGCCGCTTGACGTTTGCGCCAGGGCAATGGGCGGAGTG
>CABQZS010000208.1 GCA_902468695.1 uncultured Collinsella sp. | reverse complement strand
TGACGGTTAAGGCCGAGGGCCTGGACGTCGACCAGGTGGCCGCTGCCAAGCCCAAGCTCACCATCACGGCCGAGTCACCCCTGCGCGCCGATAGCGCGGACGGGTCGACGGGCAGCCTGGAGGCGTCGCTCATCAACACGCCCACCGGCACACCCCCTAGCATTACCACCGGAGGCTTCATGCCCTCGACTGGCGATATGGCAATGTACGCCGCGGCCGCCGCAGCGGTCGCCGGAGCCGCGCTCATCGTGGTCGCGCTCCTGGTCAAGCGGGGAGGTGGCAGCCATAAAGAGTAGCTGGCAGCCCCACAGAGAGCGGGGCGAGACGTAGCGAAGTAGATGCTAAGACACAGACAGATGATGATCGATCGAATGGGAATCAAAAGGAAAGCAGAGGAAAAGAAGATGAGCATGAACAAGAACATCGCACGCCTGGCAGTAACCGCCGGCCTCACAGCAGCGCTGAGCTTCGGCGGAGTCATGGCCCCGGTGACCATGGCGTTTGCTGCGGGTACGCCTGTGGCTACGACGAGCGGTAATGTGACGATTGAAAATGGCGGCTACGAGGGTACGACCTTTAAGGGCATCAAGATTTTCTCCGCTACCGTTACGCAGGATCAGACAGGCACCGATGTTTGGGACTCTACCGATGAGAAGACGCTGTCCAATATTACGTGGGCATCGACTGAGGTGAAGGCCGCCGTCATGGGCGCGTTTACTGCTGATGACGGCAAGCCGGAGGGTGATAACGCACAGACGTGGGCAGAATGGATTAAAACTAAGACCGCGGGTGAGTATGAGGGTAGCACCGACCAGACTACCAAACTGAATGTGGGTACGACGCTCGACAGAATCGCCAGGGCGCTTAAAGACAAGAAGTGGACTAATCCAGAGAGCGGTACTGCGGGAACATTCAAGGGTATTGGTGCGGGCTACTGGCTCTTTGAAACGCAGCAGGTCGGCACTGGAGCAGATGGAAGCCATGACGCCTATACCTCGCCGATCTTCACTGTCGTCGGTGGTGAAGACGTAAATCCGGAGCCCAAGAAGAGCGTCCCCACGGTCGAGAAGAAGATTCTCGATGATAGCAAGGTGGCGAAAGACCTCAAGGCCGTGTCCGAGGGTGATTGGAAAGACGTTGCCGACTCCCAGATCGGCCAGGAGGTGAACTACAAGCTCACCGGCACGATTGCGGACAACTACGCCAGCTACGACTCCTATTCCTACGAGTTCACCGACACCCTTACTAAAGGCCTCAGCTATGTTGATGGTCAAACTAAAGTTTATGCTGTGAACAAAGATTCGAGCAACAAAGATAAATATATCGATATTTCCAGTTACTTTGATGTGAATTCAACCAACAATGCTGACGAAACTACCACCTTGACTGTTGTAGCTAAAGCGGGGGAGCACGGTAAGCACCTCAAGGAGATTTCAGACGTAAATGCCAACACTAAGATTGTTGTCTTCTACAAGGCGAAGCTCAACGCAAGCGCGGTAATTGCGGGAGCAAACAACCAGCTGAATGGCAACCTTAACACCGTTACGCTCAAGTATTCCAACAACCCCATGGTCGAAGGTACTGGCACCTCGGCACCCGATACGGTCAAGGACTACACCTACGGCCTCAAGATCAACAAGGTTGACCTTGGCACTGAGGAAGCGCTGAAAGATGCTAAGTTCACCATTACAACTAACGGTGACGAGAAAAGCACAGAAGTTAAATATGTCATGAAAAACGGTGCTCTGAGCGACGACGTGGTCGAACTATCGACGGGCGCCGATGGTGTCATTAAGCTTACCGGTCTCGATGCTGGCGTCTATACGGTCACGGAAACTTCTGCTCCCGAGGGTTACACCAAGGTCGAACCCTTCACCTTCGAGATTAAGCTAACCATGAACACCAATGATCCGGGTGCTGGCCTTGCTAACCTCACTGGCACGCTTGATGACAAGAATCAGGGTGACAAGGTCATCGCTGGCCTTACCGATAAGCTTGCCGGTGATAACAAGCTAACGGTGCGGACCGGCTCGGAGAAGGACACCGATGGCTACTTCAACATCACCGTCGGCGATACCAAGCAGGTTGGCCTCCCCCTCACCGGTCTTAACGGCGTGACCTTCACTTGGATCGCTGGTGGCGCGGTGCTGTGCATCGGCGTGGCTCACCTCATCCGCAGCCGTAAGCAGGCTGAGGAGTCCGAGCAGGAGTAACGCTCACTCACCCATCCCTTTGGCAGGTGGGATGTGATGGCCATGAGACTTGCGGACACTTTTCTCGTCCAGCCACGTTCTTGCTTTGCCATTCTCTTTTCGGGGCAGACTCCGCACTGGAGTCTGCCCCGTTCTTTTTGGGATAACGCAGCCAACCTCCATCGTCCGATGCGGGCACGTTCGTCATCGCGTTTCTTGACTCGTATGAGGTTCGGTTTAAGGTCCGTGGGCGCACGCGCGGTGCGGACGGTAGAAGGCATTTGCGCCGCAACAAGCGCAAATAAGAATGCCCGGGGGTAGGATCCCGGGCATTTAACAAAACCAGAAAACTAGGCCGCCCGCGCTCCCAAACATTTACGCGGGGTGCGTCGTTTTCTATTGATATTGTATCCCGAATCGCCCAGCCGATCCGGGACATTTTGAAAACGCAAATGTTGGCCTACGCACGAAAGGAATCTCGTTAATTCCGAAAATTATGTATAATTCCAATTTAAACTGGAACCAAACGAAAACGATGGAAATGAACGAAGCGCTAATCTACTTACAAGAAGCACTAGGCCTCTCCGCCAAGACCAAAACTTGGCCTGGATCCGCACACTTGCCGCTGCATCTGCGGGCGATTGAGGTCCGCGCTGTTGACGCAAACGGTTTTTCGTTTTTGCTTGCAAGTTTGCCTACTGGCGTCGGGCTTCCCGAGGCTAAGAGAGTCTATAGTCAGCTAGCCTTACGCGCGGAAACTCCTGTTGTCGTTTCGTTTCCTGATGCCGATGCACGTCAGCGCAAAGCATTGGTCGCACAAGGGATTCCCTTTGTCTGCCCAGGTAGACAGGCTTTTCTTCCATTTATGGGCACAGCCTGCACGGAGAGGGGCGGTGCTTGGTTTCACAATCACGCGACCAAGATGTCACCCAACGCGCAGGCTGCCGCAATCTGGGGAGCAGCCCAGGAGCCATATCGCCCCTATGACCTTTGTCGTGCGCTTGGGATTTCGGCAAGCCGCGCGAGTGAGGCCATAACCGAGCTTGTTGACAGGGGGCTCGCGAGGCGCGAGCGTCACGAGCGACGTGTCGTCGTGCTCCCCGTTGCCGTTGATCTTCTGCTCAGCGAGCACATGGCAGAGCTCTCCTCGCCTGTCTCGAAGGTCTTTTTTGCAAGGAAGACACCGCAGATCGACTGTCTTGTTGACGCTGGGGAGACGGCGCTCGCCGCACGTTCGATGCTCGCTGCGCCGGGTATGGAACAAAAGGCCGTCTTAAGAAGTGCATGGCGTCAACTGAGCGACCTCGAAGTCGCAGACGGGGAGTTGCCGGATAACGAAACGGCGATGATCCAAGTGTGGCGCTATGCGCCCGTGTTTGCCGGCTCCTCCCGTGTCGACGACATTTCGCTTGCGCTATCTTTGGCGGCAATCGACGATGAGCGAATTCAGCTCGAAGTCGATCGCATGTTTGGAAAGGAATATCCATGGCAAGAAGCGCTGTAGAAGGTCTCCAAGAATTTCAGCAGCATATGCAAAAAGCTGCAGGATCGTATGCCCTTATCGGCGGCACGGCATGCGACATTTTGCTCGCGGAGGCGGGACTTCCGTTTAGGATGACTCACGATTTTGATGTGGTAATTGTCGCCGATGACCGTTTGCCTCAGACGGCAGAAGCCATATGGACTTTGGTGCGTGATGGCGGCTACCGCTGCGGCTGGGGCGAAGGCAAAGGCTCATGTTTTTATCGGTTTACAGAGCCTAAGAGGCCGGGTTACCCCCATATGATCGAGCTCTTCGCGAAGTGCCCTGACTTTCTAAAGGGTCGTGAGGGGATTGATGTGGCACCAATTCACGTTGATGAAAACATAAGCAGTCTTTCGGCAATTTTGTTGGACGATGCTTACTACAGCTTGTTCCTTCAGGGAATCCGGACCGTAGGCGGCGTTTCGGTCCTGGGTACGGAATACATTGTCCCGTTCAAAGCGAAGGCGTATCTCGACCTAAAAGCTAGAAGGGAAGCGGGGGAGAACGTTGATTCGAGGAAGGTAAAAAAGCATAAACGCGATGCGCTGAGGCTTGCTCAGCTGCTTGGCGAGTCGGAAGGTGTCGACCTGCGCGGAGAACTGAAGGACGATATGCTTGCGTTTGTTATAGATTGTGAGGTGGGCGACGTCAATCTGAAACAGATTGGGGTTGCGGGCGTAACGATGGCGCAGTTGCTCGAGACGATGAAAGCAACATATGGCTTGATTGGTTGAGTGGGGTTACGCGGCCCGGACGGTGCAGTCTAGCTGCGTTGTCCGGCGCGGAAGCTCGCTAATCGGCTATTATTTGTTTAGACAACTTGAGTTGTAGAGGAGTGACCGGCGATGGTGCAGGGCGCCAAACATATGAAGAGCAATAACGCCGCGGCCAACGGTGGCTCAAGCCCCCAGCTCAAACCTCAACCAAAACCCAAGCGCCGCCGCAAGCGACTGCCGCGCTGGGCCGACCGGCTCATCACCATCGTCATCATCCTTATTGGCGTGGGCCTTATGACCTGGCCGTGGATCTTGGACCGGCTCGAGGCCTCGGGCGTGTTCAACCAGATCAGCACCGTGTCCAGCACCGTGGACGCGCTGTCTGCCGAGGAGCGCGAGCGCATCCTGCTCCAGGCGCGCTCCTTTAACGAGCAGCTGGCTGGCGAGGCCACCGAGCTTCCCGCCGACCAGATTGAGCCCTACACCCAGCAGCTCATCTTTGACCGCGACCCCATGATGAGCTGGATCGAAATCCCCTCCATCGACGTGAGCATGCCCATCTACCACGGCACGAGCGAGGAAGTCCTTATGGCGGGCGTCGGCCACCTGGAGGGCACGAGCCTGCCGGTGGGCGGCACCTCGACGCATTGCGTGCTCACCGCGCACTCGGGCATGCGCAACCTGAGCATGTTCGACGACATCCATTCGCTGGAGCCCGGCGACCTGGTGCTGCTGCACACCATGAACAAGACGCTCGCCTACAAGATGGTGGACTCCGAGGTGGTGCTGCCCGAGGAGATGGAGTCGCTGACCATCGAGCCCGGCGCCGACAAGGTGACGCTCGTTACCTGCACGCCCTACGGCGTGAACGACCATCGCCTGCTGGTGCACTGCGTGCGCACCAAGTACAGCAAGAAAGACGTCGACAAGCAAAAGTCGCTGGCCGGCCGCCACTGGGGCAAGCGCGAGTTTGCCGTGCTCATCGTGGTCGTAGCCATTGTGCTGTTGCTGCTGGACATCGTGATCCACGCGGTCCGCAAGCGCCGCAAGGTCAAGGCCTCGGCATAAGGCATCGTTCAGAACCACCACAATGGAGACAGGCACCTTTGTGGTGGTCGGAACTTCCAAACCATCACAACATTCGATGAAAATCGCGATTTTGACGAAAAGCGTCGAATGTTGTGATGGTTTTCGCTATGGACGGCGCGGTTTTCGTTGTGGACGAGACGGTTTTCGCTGTGGACGGTGCGGTTTCGCTGCAGAACCGCCAGCCTGCCGCCTGCTAACCGCCGCCCTCGTTACGTTTTCGCTGCATTTAGGTAAAGCACCTGCTCCAAGCGGAGTTGCCTTGTATACTAGAGCGGTTTAACTGTTATGCGGAAGGGAGCGCCTATGGCACTCAGCGAGAAAGACGTGCGCGGCATCGCCGAGTACGCAAAGATCGCACTGACCGATGACGAGCTCACCCAGATGACGTCCTACATGAACGACGCCGTCCAGATGCTCGAGCCCGTCCTGCAATATGACTTGCCCGACGTGGAGCCCACGTTCCATCCTATCGGAAGCCTGTCCAACGTGATGGGCGATGACCTGCGCGAGCCCGAGCGCGACCTGCCGCTCGACGTCGCGCTCGAAAACGCCGGCAGCGCGCGCGACCGCTACTTCCGTGTGCCGTCCATTTTGGGAGAGGGGGAGAGCGAGTAATGGCACAGAGCTTCGATTCCCTTACCGCTGCCCAGATCGCCGCGGGCGTTGCCGCCGGCGACTTTACCGCTACCGAGGTGGCCCAGGCCTCCCTTGCCGCCATCGAGGCGCGCGAGGGCGGGG
>CABQZS010000207.1 GCA_902468695.1 uncultured Collinsella sp. | reverse complement strand
CGAGCACACCGCGTTCCACGCGCGATAGACCGCGCGCGACTCCTCGGCAGCCTCCATCTGCGCGCGGCGCTCAGGTGTCGCGGCCGCCAGGATGCGCTGGCGCTCTGCGTTCAAAAACCCACCGAAGGCGACCGTTTCGCTCTCGCGCTCGTAATTAGCACGTCTCACCCATGCTCACCACCTTGGCTCGATCAAGCAGGTCATCGGTAAAATACCCCAGGTTGGTCGTGGTTATGACCGTCTGGATATCATCGCCGATCAGCCGCAGGAAAGCACCGCGACGCTCGCCATCGAGCTCGCTCATCACGTCGTCCAAAAGCAGCAGTGGGGCGGTGCCCAAGACATCGCGAGCCACGGCCACCTCCGCCACCTTCCAGGCCAGCACCAACGTTCGCTGCTGGCCTTGGCTGGCAAACGAGCGGGCGGAGCGACCCGCCACGGTAAACTCAATCTCATCGCGATGCGGTCCCACCAACGTCACGCCGCGGCGAATTTCCTCGTCGGCGTGCTCATCAAGGGCAGCAAGCATGCGCTCGTACGCCCAGCCCTTCAGCTCCTCGCGATCCTCGACCTGGGGCAAATCCCCCAGTGTGGACGTATAGGTCACGTTGGCAGCCTCGCCGGACGCCACTTGCCCGTAGGCAGTGTGCACATGGCCCGCCAGCCGGTCGAGCAGGGCCAACCGGTGCACGAGCAGGGCCGAGCCCGCGCGGGCAATCGAATCGTTCCACGCGCCGAGCATCTCGCGGCAGCACCAGGTCTCCTTGAGCAAGGCGTTACGCTGGGTCACGCAGCGCCCATAGGTGCTCGCAAGATCGGCATAGCGTGCGCTCAGTTGCATGCCAAAGTCATCGAGGGCGGCGCGGCGCACACTGGCGCCTCGCTTAACCATGTCCAGATGGTCGGGACAAAACAGCACGCTCGGCAGAACCCCGCGCACACCGGCGGCAGAACATCTCTTGCCGTTGCGGCTAAACGAGCGCTTACCGTCCTCCGCGTTCAATCCCATATCGAGCACGCGGCCGTCGCCCTCGAGCCTCAGCTCGACCTTGCACGAGCCCACGCCGTCATGGACGAGCTCGGCTGCGGTCGGATGCCTAAACGAGGCGCCGCTCGTCAGCAGCTGCAGTGCCTCTATGAGATTGGTCTTTCCCGCCGCGTTGGGTCCCGCAAGTATCGTCACGCCCTCATCCAGGGCAAGGCGATAGCTATCGAAGCTGCGGTAGTGCGCGACGGAAAGATCGCGGGCGAACATGGTCATAGGACGGTTGCTAGATGCGGACCGGCATGACCAGGTACAGGTAGTTGATCTTGTCGTAGGACTTGAAGATGCCCGCCTGCGAGTAGCTCTTGAGCTCCAGTGTGATCTCCTTCTCCTTGGACAGGGCATTGAGGCAGCCGAAGATGTAGTGGTAGTTGAAGGCGATGGTACCCGACTCGCCCTCGGCCTCGACATCGATCGTCTCCTGCGCAAGGTCCTGGTCATTGGAAATGGAGGACAGGCCCATCTGCCCGTTCTCGACATCGATCTCGAACTTGACAGCGGGGTTGGCGCTCGCGATAACGGCCACGCGCTTGAGGGCGGCGTTAAAGGCGGCGACGTCGATCTTGACGCTCGTCACGCACGAATCGGGGATGAGCTGCTTGTAGTTGGGGTACACGCCCTCGATGCGGCGCGACACGTAGGTGGTGTTGCCGGCCTCGAAGACGACCTGGGTGTCGGTAGCCCCGATCATGATGGTCGCCTGGCTGGCCATGATGTTCAGCGCGTCGTTAAAGGCGTCGGCCGGAACGTTGAGCTCAAAGGAACCCTCGAGGGTCGAGGTCTCGACCTGCGTATCGCACACGGCCAAGCGGAAGGAATCGGTCGCCACCAGGCGCACGGTGTTGTTCTCGACCTTCATATGCACGCCGCCCAGGATGGGGCGGGCCTTGTCGGTCGAGGTGACGCGCCATACGCGGCCGACCATCTCGGACAAGATATCGGTCGGCAGTTCCACGGCACTCTCGATGGCATAGGCCGGAAACTCGGGGAAGTCATTGGCATCGAGTGTGTTCAGGCGGAATGAGCTCTTCTCGCAACCAATCAGCACCTGGCGCTCGGACAGCTCAAAGGTGACCGGGGCATCGGGGAGGGTCTTGGTGATATTGGAGAGCATCTTACAGGGGATTACCATCTCGCCCTCTTCTTCGACATGCGCTGCGATGCGATGGCGGATCGAGATGGTGTAGTTAGAGGTCTGGAATTCCAAGATGCCGTCTTGCGCCTTGACGAGCACGCCCGACAGGATGGGAAGGGTGGATGCCGAAGCGACACCCTTCATAACGACGCCGATGGCTTGTGTAAGCGAGCTCTGGCTGACGGTGAACTTCATCTTTTAATACCTTTCTATAGATATAAATATCTTAATAATAGTAATAGCACTGACGAAACTGTTGATTACTCCCAAAGACGCAGGTCAGACCCAGAAAGAGAATCGACAGCAACCTGTGTGCAACAGGGGTGGTTTTCCACGTTCAAAACCTGCGCAAAACTTTTCATCACCGCGGGTTGGGTTTTAGACACCTTATGCCCGTGGTTTCGACAAGTTTTCAACAGGTGTCTCTATTTCCCTACGAGCGTAGTGTAATTTTATCGCGCAGCGACTTGAGGTCTTCGGTGACGGTGCGGTCTTCCTGGATCATCTTCTGGACCTTTTTGTAGCTCGTGCTGACGGTCGAGTGGTTGCGGTTGCCAAATTCGGCGCCCACCGCCGTGGTCGTCATCTCGCACATCTCGATGGCCAGGTAGATAGCGATATGGCGTGCTTTGGCGATATTGGCGTTGCGACGCGGGCCGATGAGCTCCTCGTGCGTCACGCCGTACTGCTCTTCGATGACGGACTGAACCGTCTGGACGTTGATCTTTTTGGCCGATGTGTCGAAGTACTGGCTGGCGATGGCGTCGATATCGTCAAAGGTGAGTTCCCCGCCCTCGCGCTCGCGGTCGCCCGCCTCGCCGGCGCAGCGCTCGCAAAAGCTCTCGAGTTCGCGGATGTTGGTGCCCGAGACCTCGGCCATGTGTTTAAAGTGCTCGTCGGTCAGGTGCCCGCCGTCGCCCCCATAGGCCGCCAGCAGCGAGTCGTCGCCTGCCTCGGGGGCGGCGACGATGGTGTTCTCGTAATAGCGCTGCAAGATCTTGTATTTCATCTCGTAGCTGGGCTCTGCGACCAGGCAGAGCATGCCGGCGTTGAAGCGGCTGGTCAGACGCTCGTCCATGCTCAGGTCCTTGGGGGCGCGGTCTGCCGCGATGACGACCTTCTTGTTGTTGCGGATGAACTCGTCCATGAGCTGGAAAAAGTAGTCCACGCTCGCGCGCTTGCCGATGATGTTTTGGATGTCATCGATGATGAGCACGTCCACGCCGTGGTACGCCTGCATGATGGGAGCGTTGCTCTTCTTTTGGCGGTCGAACTCGGTCATCAGGTCGTCCAGATATGCCTGGGAGTTGGCATACTTGACCTTGATCTCGGGCGACTTCTCGGCGAGCTCGTTTTTGATGGCAAGTAGCAGGTGCGTCTTGCCCAGGCCCGATTTGCCGTAGATGAACAGTGATGTGCACGTGCCGCGCTCGTCCGCGAGGGCGGCAAACTTAAGTGCCGAGCGATAGGCATGGCTGTTCTCGGGGCCGTAGACAAAGTTCTCAAAGGTAAATTTTGAGTTCGCGGCGAGCGGGGCTCCATCCGTATTCTGCTCGGCCGGCACGGTCGGTGCTGGCATGGGTGAGGCGGGGGTCGCAGCTTGCGTGGATTTAGTCGGCGCTCCGCCCTTCATCTGGTTCATCATGCGACGAAAATCATCGGCCGAGAGCGTGTTCTTGATTGCAATGCCCGAATCCGCGCCCGCCGCTGCGTCGTGAGCGATGGGCATGTGCGTGACGGGTACGTTCGTTGACGTCGCCGCCGCGGTCGGCAACGGTGCCATGGTTTCACGGGAAACATCGCTGTGCTGGTGCTCGATTGTCGACACATCGCCTGCGGAGGCCGGCACCGCCGGGGAAGCAGCGGGAGCCGTGGCGGGCGCCGTGGCGGCAGCGGATTCCGTCGCGGCGCCTTGCGGTGCCACGATGTCGAGCGCAATCGGTGCAAAGGCGATTTCTTCCAGATAGGCCTCAATAGTCGGCTGATGCTTTTTGAGCTGGGCGATGGCAAAGCGCGAGGGGGCCTCGATCGTGAGCGTATCTTCGGTCAGGCTTATGGCGCGCGATTGCCCCAGCATGTTGATGAGGCGTGCATCTTGGCCGTCGCGCTGGCAAAAGGCGATGGCATCCCCCAGGATGATGCTTGCTTCCTCGTCCACTGTCTCTCCCGTTCTTTAGCTCTGAGCTCGCACGCGAGCGGCGCCGAGTTCGGTCAGATGGTATTTCTGGCCATGCTTGATGACCAAGCCGGCCTGCGCCAAGTCATTGAGCGTGCGTGACCAAGTGGGGGCCGAGTTTCCAAACGCCCTCGCCAGATCGGTTGCACCGCACGCTTGATTTTGCGCCAGATAGCCCAGCGCGGCGTTGCCGCGATCGCTTACGAACACGTCCGGTTGTGGCTGCGCATACTGATTTGCTGCATTAGGATACATCATTTGAGCTGCTGGTTGTTGAGAACTCTGCATCGGCGGCATTTGCTGTTGAAAACTTTGAGGCCACTGTTGGTAAGGCTGCGGAGGCATCTGCTGGGCCCAAGGGTTGTACTGCTGCTGCGGCATCTGCTGGTACGGCTGCTGATATCCCTGCTGGTACTGCTGCGGGAACTGCTGGTCATACCCCAGTGGCGGCATCGACATCGATGCCGCCCGGGGCTCTTGTGTAGGAAGCATTCCAGGCTGCTGTATCTGCCCCACGGGGGGCTGCATCTGCTGCGTTGCCATGGGCTGCTGCGCAAAAGCTCCCGGCAGGGGATATGTGGGCTGCTCCGTCTCGGGCCGCACGGCAGCACCGCGTCCGCCGGCACGCTCGATTTCCTGCACGCGTTTAGGGTTCAGGCTTACCGTAACCACGGTGCCGTTGCCCATGTTGTCCTCGATGGATACGGCACCGCCGGCGTTTTCCAAATACTCCTGCACCATGGGAAACCCTGCTCCGGTTCCACGGATATAGCGCTTCATCTTGCTGTTTGCACTGGTAACGCCAAAGTCGAAAGCGCGCTCCTTGTCGTCGATGCCGGGTCCTTGATCAGCAAAGCGGATGGTGTCTCCGCCGTCCAGAATCGAGATGATGGGCTCGGCAAAGTGCGCGTGGATAAAGTTTTCGACAATTTCGCGGATGACCATGAGCGAGATATGGCCACCTTGTTCTTTCATGCACTGGTAGACGGTGTTGGTCGTCTCTTCCAAATACGTGCGGACATCCTGCGGATCAATGACGATTACACGCGGTGTCGACAGCATGTCGTCATAGACGGCGATGCGCGCGGCGTACATGGCTTTCGGCGCCTGCGTGGTCGTCTGCTCGCCTTCCGCACGCTCTTCGCGCACGCCGGTGATGTGCTCGTTGTCGGGTGCCGGGTCTCCGGAATCGACCATGGTGTAAAAGTCGTCAGACATGCCGCTCGCAATCTTTCAAAAGGTTTCGAACAAATAGTAGCTCACCGTGCAACGTTTCTCATCTTTCGACAACTTTTCAAAACCTGTTGAAAACTTTGGAAAACGGGCGAAAAGTTCTCAACATTGCCAACATGACCTGTTGAAAACTCGATGAAATATCGTGAAAGGTTGCCATGAGGCGCAAATTTCGGTTGTGCTTATGGGGGAACCGTGTGAACTGCGCAACCTTTCACCTTTGATTTCTTGACATTTGAACATTGATTTCCCTACAATCTTCAAGCTCACGTGTCTATATCTGCGTCCGCGTCCCCGCGGACACTCGAAATGCAGCAGGAGGAACTTAAGATGAAGCGTACGTATCAGCCTAATAAGCGTAAGCGTGCCAAGACCCATGGCTTCCGTGCCCGTATGGCCACTAAGGGTGGTCGTGCCGTGCTCGCCCGTCGTCGCGCCAAGGGCCGCAAGCGTCTCACTGTCTAGCAGCGATACACACATCTCGCATGAAGACTATTAAGTCTCGGCAAGATTTCGAGCATGTGTTCAGTCAGGGGCGTCGTTTCAATCACCCTCTGATTCGAATGACCATATGTGAATCGGTTGGCGAAGGCGACTCCGGAAGGGTCGCCTTCGTTGGTGCTAAGCGACTCGGTTGTGCCGTCGTGCGCAACCGATCTAAGCGTGTGATGCGCGAGGCCGCCCGCAGCTGCGGATTTCCCGTTGCGGGTTATGACATCATCTTGTTTGCAACTCCCAAGACGAGGGTTTCCTCGCCGCAGGAGATGGACAAGGCGTTGCGTTCGCTTATGAAGCGCGCCGGCGTTGCCGGGGAGGAGCGATGAGCAATCACGTTTTGCGACGTGTTGCCATCGCTCCTATTCGCATATATCAACAGGTTATTTCGCCCTTATTGCCTGACGCCTGCATTTATTACCCAACGTGCTCGCAATACGCCATCCAGGCGATTGAGAAGCACGGTGTTTTGAGAGGCTGCTGGCTTGCCGTGAGGCGCATCGCTCGCTGCAATCCCCTGCACGTCGGCGGTTATGACCCTGTGCCCTAGCGGGCACTCGCTATCGGAGGAAAACTTACATGTGGGATTGGATCGTTAACATCCTTTTCGAGCTGCTCAAGCTCATCCAGACCTTTGCGGTCGACTGGGGCCTGTCCATCATCATCCTGGTGGTCATCATCCGTCTGCTGCTGACGCCGCTCATGCTCAAGTCGACCAAGTCGACGGCTCGCATGCAGGTGCTGCAGCCCAAGATGCTCGAGATCCAGGAGCGCTATGCCGACGATCCCCAGCGTCAGGCCGAGGAGATGCAGAAGTTCTACAGCGAGAACAAGTTCAACCCCATGGCTGGTTGTCTGCCGCTGTTGATCCAGATGCCTATCCTGTGTGCCCTGTTTACGCTGCTGCGTAACCTGCCGCAGTACTTTAACGAGGGCACGTTCTCGTTCTTCAACATCCTGCCCGACCTGACCACCACGCCGAGCGCTTCCTTTGCCGATGGCTTTATGGTTGCACTGCCCGCGCTGGTCTGCCTGATCCTGTTCGCCGTCCTGACCCTGATTCCGCAGCTCTACATGTCGCGCAACCAGACCGGCCAGCAGGCTCAGAGCATGCGTATGATGGCCGTTGTCATGACGGTCATGATGCTTTGGATGGGCTGGAGCCTTCCCGTTGGTGTTCTGCTGTACTACGACGTCTCGTCTGCTTGGCAGGTTATCCAGCAGATTTTTGTGACGCAGAAGGTCATCGACAAGGCGAAGGCCGATGAGGAGGAGCGTCTTAAGAACGCGCCGCTGCAGGTTGAGGTCACTCGTCGAGAGAAGAAGCCGCGCCCGCACAAGAAGAAGTAGTGGGATATCAATCTTATTTAGGTACCTAACTTTTGGAGTACGTTATGTCTGAAGAGATCATCGAGGATATGCTTGAGGAGGTTGCCCCGCAGGTCGCGGGCGATTATCCCGAGATTGCACAGCGCTACAAGGCTGGTGAAGAGCTGACCGATGAGGAGCTCGACACCATTGCCGATGTTGCGATTTCCATCCTGCGTTCCATCCTTTCGCACTTCGATGCCGCCAACTCTCCTATCGATGAGTATGAGGGTGACGAGGGTGAGCTGATTTTGGATGTAACGGCTCCTGATCTTGCTGTTCTCATTGGCCGTCATGGTCGCACCCTCGATGCCCTTCAGGTTATGTTCTCTTTGCTGGTGAGCCGCAAGCTTGGCTTTAGGTATCCGGTTGTAGTGGACGTCGAGGGATACAAGAGCCGCCGTCAGGACAAGGTTGCCTCCATGGCTCAGTCTGCTGCCGAGCGTGCCATCCGCACTCATAAGAGTGTTTCGCTTCCGCCCATGAATGCCTACG
The DNA here is from genome assembly GCA_902468695.1 of uncultured Collinsella sp. Lineage (GTDB taxonomy): Bacteria > Actinomycetota > Coriobacteriia > Coriobacteriales > Coriobacteriaceae > Collinsella. Next base: position 209 of record CABQZS010000207.1, on the reverse strand, counting down.
AGCGCCGACTGGTTCACATTGCACTTCGTGGCAATGATGCCGTCGATACTCATTCTGAGGGTTCTGACCCTGATCGCCATGTGGTGATTGTTGCTCGATAATCTACTCGAGCTTATGCTAAGGGGACGTGGTTTCCACGTCCCCTTTTTTTGTCAAAAGTTCTCGATACACTGATTTTTGTCAGAAAGGAGCTTTCGTTGTTAGTACTT
>CABQZS010000206.1 GCA_902468695.1 uncultured Collinsella sp. | reverse complement strand
CGAGCGACACGGGGCGCGGCTGCACTTTGAGCTCGGCGATCGCGCGCGCAGCGGCGGCCACGTCAGCGCTGGCATCGCTCTTGTCGCCCGCAAGTACACTCGTCGGGCAGATCGCCACGACACCCGTCACACGTCCCGGCTCGCCCGAGCATTCGTACACGTAATACGCCGCACCCGGGTCCTTGAGCATCAGACCATCGGCAATGGCTCCGCGCAGAGCATCGTTGCCGCTCAGGATGCTGCCCATTGCAGGCAGCGCCTCGAGCACGCGGTCCTGAGCCGGGCGGATGCAGGGAAACGGAAGTGCTTTCATGGGCGGTCCTAACGCACGAGTCGGTTTGTTCGCGGCTTATTATGCCCCAACTTGGCCGCTCGCGTCCCAGAGCACGTTATCGGCGAGCGCGATTAGCACCTGCTGACAACGAACGATATCGGCGTGGGGCACATATTCGTTGGGCTTGTGCGCGAGCGCGAGCGACCCGGGACCGTAGCTCATGCAATTGCGGTTACCTGTCTTGCCGGCAATGACGGCGGTGTCGGTGTAGCCGGTAAAGAAGCCGACGGTCGTGTCCGCGTCCGTCACGTCATCGGCGGCACGCTTGAGCGCTGCTAGAAGGGGAGAGTTCGGGTCGCGCTCGATGGCGGGGCGGTCGCCCGTCACGGTGTAGCTGCCATGGCAACCGGGAACGGCGGCTTCGGCGACGGCGATGGCCTGCTCTACCATGCGCGTCGCGGCGGCCGTATCGGTCGGAGGCGTCAGACGCATGTCGACCCAGACTTTGGCGCGGTCGGGTACGACGTAGGGGCGATATCCGCCCTCGATTTGGCCAAACGTGATGGTCGAAGGCCTCAGCTCATCGTGCGCGGGCAGCGCCATAAACGCGCGACGGAGCGAACACACGACCTCGGCCATGGCAGCGACGGCATCCGCGCCCTTCCAGGGCTGGCTCGCATGCGCCGTCACGCCAGTCATTTCAATCTCGAACCACGTACGCCCCTTGTGCGCCACCTGGATCTGTCCGTCGGTGGGCTCGGTGTCCAGCACCCATTCACGCGAGCCGACCCAGCCAGCATCGATCGTGGCCTCTGAGCCGCGCATAAAGTCCTCCTCGTCGACCGAGCAAATGAGTGAGAAGCCACGGCGGGGCAGCTTGCCTTCTGCCACCACGCGCTCGAGCGTATGGACCAGCGCGGCAATGGCGCAGGCCAGGCCACCCTTCATGTCGCAGGCGCCACGGCCATAGAGTTTGTCGTTACGCACAACCGTCCCGAGCGGCGGAATGTCCGCGTCCCAGCCATCGCCCAAGGTGACTGTGTCCATGTGACAGATGTAGACGAGCCGTGGCTCGTCGCTCAAACCGGGCACGGTGACCATGAGATTGCGGCGTCCGGTCAGCACCTCGAGTTCCTCAACCTGCACGGCATGGAGCACCGGATGGCTCAACCGCCCCAGTTGAGCCTCAACCAACGCTTTGATATAGCGCTCAATCTCGTCCTCATACGCACCCGGGTCTGAACTGTCGATCCGCACGAGCCCTTGCGTAAGCCGCCAAGCAAAATCTGTATCAACCATAGGCACCTCACAGATAGTTAGGTCAACATACAGATTGTATGCCAAGAAGCGGCTCGGTGCATTTAATGGAGCGCTCACAAAAATGGGGGCGCCTCTCGTGCGAAAGGCGCCCCCGCGGGCATTTAATGTCAGCGACGGGCAGGCCACATGGGGAACTGCCCGTCAGATCAGCCGGCGCTACTTGATCACGCGCACGCGATACATCGACGGAATCTGCTTGAGCGCCTCGATGGTGCTGCTGTCCAGGTGCTCATCGGTGTCGAACATGGTGTAGGCGTTCTCGCCGGCGGACTCGTTGGTCATACGCTGCACGTTGGCGTTGTCCTTGGCCAGGATGG
>CABQZS010000205.1 GCA_902468695.1 uncultured Collinsella sp. | reverse complement strand
GACTCACGGCAAGCGGCAGCGAACAGCTTCGACCCCTGATCCATGAGCTCGAGCTTACGTTTGGCGGCCTTTTCGCGCTCGCGCTGTTCCGCCCGGGCACGACTAGGCAGCAGGATATCCTCGAGCGCACCGGGGCGATCGGCCAGCGACGCTGCAAGCCGCCAGAGCGCTCGCACCGCCTGGCTCGGCGTCATACCGGCCCTGGAGAGAGCGGCGTCCCCACTCCTTTTAAGATCGGCATCGAGACGTACGTTGATCTGAGCGGCTGTTGTGGTCATGACCTCTCCTTAATACTTTAAAATCATCATAAAACTCTATGGTAGATACGTAAAGCATGTATAGCATTTATAAGCATTAGCCGTACTCTGTACACAAAAAGCCGCCGAGGCACACTGCACCTCGGCGGCTACGTATCACCGATCTAGTTCGGTTTCACCCTTTGCATTCGTCCAGATAAAACCTGCCAAAATGAACCTGTCCCTTTTTGGTAGGTTTTAGAGCTCCACGCTTTCGGCGCCGTTGATGGTTAGGTTGCGCTCGTAGAAGGCGGTGAGGGCGCGGATGGCGTACATCACGTCGCGCACGCCGCCGGTCTCGTAGCTCGAGTGCATGGCAAGCTGCGGCAGGCCCACGTCCACGGCATGCATGCTCACCTGCATATTGGACAGGTTACCGAGCGTGGAGCCGCCGGCCATATCGCTCTTGTTGGCGAAGGCCTGCGTGGGCACGTCGGCGTCATCGCAGATGGCCTGGAACACCGCGCGGCTAAAGGCATCGGTGCAGTAGTGCTGGTTGGCGGCTTCCTTGATGACGATGCCGCCGTTAAGCACCACCTGATTGCGAGCATCGCACTTCTCGGCGTGGTTGGGGTGCACGGCATGTGCATTGTCGCAACTTACAAGCATCGATGCGGCAAGTGCACGATGGTACGACTCGTCGTCAAAGCCCAGCGAGCCGTTAATGCGGCGCAGTGCATCGGCCAAGAACGTCGACATGGCGCCCTGCTTGGTCTCGGAGCCAACCTCCTCGTTATCAAAGCAGCAGAAGACCGAAACGTCGTGCGCGTTCTCGGCACCCAAAAATGCCTGCAACGAGGTGTAGGCGCAGGCCAGGTCGTCGAGCTTGGGCGTCGAGATGAACTCGTCAGCCCAGCCCCAAATGCGCGCATCCTGGCGATTGACCAGGAACAGATCGCGGCCCAGAATTTGCTCGGGCTCAACATCCAGCTCGTCGGCGATCAGAGCATCAAAGTCGCCCTGCTTAAGGTCACCAGCGCTGATGAGCGGGCACAGGTCAACGGCTCGGTTGGGAGCAAAGCTCTCGTTAACGCCACGGTTCATGTGGATGGCAAGGCTCGGGATAATAGCGACCTCGCGCTCGGTAGCGAGCAGGCGGCTCTCAATACGGTCGCCTTCGCGTACCAACACGCGTCCAGCCAGCGCCAGCGGGCGATCGAACCAAGTGTAGTCGATCATGCCGCCGTAGGCCTCGGTGTTCAGGCGCAGCGTCTCGCCCGCGCCGTCGAGCTCGGGCACGGCCTTAACCTTAAACGTCGGCGAGTCGCTGTGCGACGCCGTCAGCTGAAAATGGTAGTCGCCGGCAACGCCGTCCTCGCCCCACGTCGCGGCCAGGTCCTCGCCCACCTTAAAGGCAACAACGCTCGAGGTGTTGCGCTGCGTGTAATAGCGACCGCCCGGCTCGATGTCCCACGCCGCATTCTCGGGCAGGTAGGTAAAGCCCGCCTCGTCGAGCTCGGCCATAATGGTCGCCGCCGTATGGAACATGCTGGGGCATGCCTCGATAAAGTCGATAAGGTCGTTGGCGGCCTCGATATCATCGGCCGTCACATGCGCGCGCTCGGGCGTTTCCTGATCCGTCATGCTCTCCCCTTTCGCTGGGTTGATGGTCCCTTCCAGCATACCCCGCCGCGCCAGTGCCGCACTCTTCATTCCGTGCTTAATTCCGCGCCGCTCACCAAGTTGAGCCATCATGCCCGCGCTTCTTTTGCGACAATTGCGCTAACAGGACGAGAGGAGCCGTCATGAAGCCACGTAACATTGCCATCGCCTGCGGTGTCGCGGGAGTCGCCGTCGGCCTTGCCGCTGCCACCGGTATCGTTTATCACAAGCAAATCAAGTCCGCCGCGTCGCTCAAACGCTTGACTGGCTACGCAGACGGCTATGACCTGTACGGCATCGACATCGCCTACGACTACGATCTTGATCGCATCATCGCCGCTGGCGTGCGCGACGACCAGGCCTACATCGATGCCGTGGTGGCGCAGGTGCTGCCCGGTGTGCCGGCACATGTCCAGGCGCCCCAGTTTGCCTGCAGCGCCTTTGTCGCCGTAGATGCCGAAGGCCACGTGCGCACCGGTCGCAATTACGACTTTAAGGACGACACCTCGGCGCTGCTGGTGCGCAATCACCCACGCGGCGGCTATGCCTCCATCGGGTTTGCCGCCCTTAACAACCTGGGCACCAACGCTCCGCTTGACTCCGTCGCCGGACGCACCGCTGCACTCATGGGCCCGTTTGCCCAGCTCGACGGTGTTAACGAATGCGGCGTGTCCATTGCCGTACTCACCCTGGATTCCAAGCCCTGTGACCAGGACACGCAACGCCCCGTCATCAATACCTCGCTCGCCATCCGTCTGGTGCTCGACCGTGCCGCCACCACGCAGGAGGCCGTCGACCTGCTTTCTGCCTACGACATGCACGCCATGGCCGGACGCGACTACCACTTCTTTATCAACGACGCCGCCGGTGACGCGCGCGTAGTAGAGTGGGATCCGCACGATCCGGACCGCGCTTTCAAAGTGACTCCTGTACGCCAGGTTACGAACTTCTATGCCTGCTATGGCGACGAAGTGCTGCCCAATCAAAAGAATGGCGAGCTGGGCCATGGTAAAGAGCGCGCCGTCGCAATCGCCAATGTCCTTGACGCCCATGCCGGCGCCCAAGACGAGGCAGTCGCTTGGAAAGCCCTGCGCGCCGCAGCGCAAGAGCCCAATCCGGGAGACATCACCAGCAACACGCAATGGTCGGTCGTCTTTGACAATACCGAGCCTGCTGCCGCCATCACGCTGCGCCGCCACTGGGGCGACGTCGACGCCTTCGCGCTGTAAGGAGCTGGCACCGTCGTCCTTACGCTCG
>CABQZS010000204.1 GCA_902468695.1 uncultured Collinsella sp. | reverse complement strand
TCGGGCGGTGAGCGCGCCGCCGCGAAGGTCCGCGACAAGCGCGCAGACAAACACGGCGCCAATCGCCAGCGCGGGCCAGATGCGTTCACGGCGCACGCGCCGCGCGATGTCATAGAGGGCGAGGGGCGCAAACGGCACAAATGGCGGCACGAAGACAGCCGCGATGATGTAAACGTAACTCGCGGCCTCGCTTGTGCGGCGCGTGCGTTTCTCCTGTGCGACCTCGGCCAGCGAGGTGGCGATAACGCCAAGGCAAAACGCCGCGACCAGGCGAGCGTCCACAGCAAGACCCATGGCAGCCGCAATACAGCACGCCAGCACGATCGATTTGTCGAAAAGCCTGTTCATACGGGTATTGTACGCGAAGCCGCGCGTGGTGGAGGGGCCGCCTGCGCAACTGTGACATTCCTCCCACGCGGCAAATCGGGGGCGTCGGCAGGCCACGCGGCCAAGCCTCGCACTCGTGACAAAGCTCACTGGTGCGCGCCGTCCGCTCCTGCGATGATGCAATCGTACCGGGCCGCAATCAACGGAAGGGCCGCCTCATGACAGACATCGTCCACGTCGAAAACCTCGTCAAGCGCTATGACGATCTTATTGCGCTCGACCACTTTAACCTGAGTATCGCCCCCGGCGAGATTTTTGGCCTGCTCGGCCCCAACGGCTCGGGCAAGACCACGTCCATCAACTGTATCCTGCAGCTGCTTGCCTACGACAAAGGCACCATCGAGCTGTTCGGCGAGCCCATGACGCCCGCCCGCTACGACCTCAAGCGCCGCATCGGCGTGGTGCCGCAACAGGTGGCGGTGTTCGATGAGCTTACCGTGCGCGAGAACATCGACTATTTCTGCAGTCTCTACGTCAACGACCGCAAACGTCGCCGCGCGCTGGTGGACGAGGCGATCGACTTTGTCGGGCTGGGCGACTTTGCCAAGTTTCGCCCCGGCAAGCTCTCGGGCGGCCTGGCGCGTCGCCTCAACATTGCCTGCGGCATTGCGCACAAGCCCGAGCTCATCTTCTTTGATGAGCCCACGGTGGCAGTCGACCCGCAGAGTCGCAACGCCATCCTGGAGGGCATCTGCCGCTTGCGCGATGAGGGCGCCACGGTGGTGTATACCAGCCATTACATGGAGGAAGTCGAGCAGATTTGCAGCCGCATCATGATCATGGACGGCGGACGTGTGCTGGCGCAGGGCACCAATGACGAGCTCAAACGCATGATTCAAATGGGCGAGCGCGTGACTGTCGAGGTCGGCGCCGTCGAGGCCGCCACGGTCGAGCGGCTGCGCGCCCTCGAGCACGTGCTTTCGGTTGAGCTGTCCGGCGGCGAGCTCGTCTGCACCTGCGAGGCGAGCCCGCACAACCTGGTCGACATCCTCGACACGCTGCGTGCTGCCGACGTGGCGCTCGGCCGCGTGTGGAGCGAGCCGCCGACCCTCAACGACGTGTTCCTCGAGATCACCGGCCGCGAGCTGCGCGACTAGGGGGCGGCCATGTTCAACACCATCATCACCACGGTCAAGACGCTGCTGCGCCGGCCGAGCACGTGGGTTTGGGGCGCTCTCTTTCCCATCGCGCTTTCCACGATGTTTATGTTTATGTTTGCGAATCTGAGCTCCGACGGCACGGTCGACCCGGTGCCGGTGGCCGTCGTAGCGGATGAGGCTTGGGACGCCTCGACCTTTAAGGACGTGGCGACGCCGCTTGCCAAGGAAGGCGACGACCAGCTGCTCGAGATCCATTTGTGCGACGACGCAGCCGATGCGAACCGCGCACTTAAGGCCGGCGTGGTCGCGGGCATCTACACGGTCGATGCCGCGGGCACGCCCAAACTCATGCTGCTTTCGAGCTATGACGGCTCACGTGCGTCGTCGGTGCTCACCGACCGCAGCATCCTGGAGACGGTAGCAAGCTCGTATACACAAAATGCCGAGCTCATGTCCCAGATTGCCCAGGACAACCCGGCGGCGCTCGCCGACCCGGAGGCGGTTGCGCGCGCCCTGTCGCTCGAAGGCGGAACCCGCCGCGTAAGCCTGACACGCACCACGCCCGATGGCACGGTCATCTACTATTACGCGCTTTTTGGCCTGGTCGCGATGATGTCTGCCGAGTTTGCCGCCTTGAGCGTCGTCGACCTGCAGCCCAATCTGTCGGGCCTTGGCGCGCGTCGCTGCGTGGGCGGTCTTTCCAAGACGGCATCGCTGGCCGGTATCTTTGTGGGCTCGTGGCTGGTCTCCTTCGCCTCGATGACGATCACGATCGGCTACGTGCGCCTGGTCGTGGGCGTCGACTTTGGCGGGCGCGAGGGGCTGTGTTTGGTGGGTGGCGCCGCTTCCGCGCTTGCCGCCACCGGCCTGGGGCTCTTTGTGGGCACGCTTCCCGTTAAGGGCGGCAAGGCGTCCAAGTCGGGCATCCTTACGGGCTTTGCCACCACGTGCGCTTTGTTCGCCGGCCTCTACGGCGAGCCGGCGATGGCACTTGCCGACGACGTCGCCCGCGCCTGCCCGGCCGAGTGCTGGCTCAACCCTGTCAAGCTCATCTGCGACATGTTCAACCGCCTGTATTTCTTTGAGGACCTGGGTCCCTTCGCCGTGCGCGTGGGCGCGCTTGTCCTGATGGCCCTGGTGTTTGTTGCCGCCGCCACGCTGATTTTTGGAAGGAGCCGCTATGAGCACCTTTAAGACTGCGCTGCGCATGGCGCTCGCGCATCCGTTCTACCTGCTCATCTATACGGTGTTCATATCGCTGATGGGTGTGTTCATCGCGGCATCGGTGAGCTGGAACTCGTCGCAGCTCACTGAGTACAAGCCCTACGACGCCAATGTGATTGTGGTCGACCGCGACGACAGCAATCTTTCGCGTGCGCTTACCAAGCATCTGGGGTCGCGCTTTGACCTGGTCACGGGTGTTGGCGACGACACGTACGACCTTGCGGACGCGCTCTCCAAGAGCAACAGCGCCAAGGGCAGCGCCGACTGCGTGTTCTTTATCCCGGAGGGGTTTGAGGACGACCTCGTTGCAGCCGCCCGCGTGGGGGAGTCCCTGCCCAAGCTCGATGTGACCTACGGTGCCGGCACCATGGCGGCGGCGCTTTCGTCTGCCGAGGCCTCGCGCTGGATCTCGCTCGCGGGCGCTGCGGCGGCGCTTGAGCCCGCTGCTTCTAACGGCGACGTTGCCAAGGCCGCCGAGCATGCCGCTGCAAAGCGCGCGGAGGTCCAGATCGAGCGGGTCAAGGTCGACTCGACTGCTGCCGCCACGCTCGAGTCGTACTTCAACTTTGGCGCGTACGCGATTATCT
>CABQZS010000203.1 GCA_902468695.1 uncultured Collinsella sp. | reverse complement strand
TCCTTGATGTCGGACTCGAGCTGCGCACCCTCGTCCTCAAACACAAAGTGCGCCGAACCGATGATCGCTCGACGTCCCTCGATGGACGAAGCGATGCCGTGCGCCACGATGTACTCGACGGCGGCATGGCGCTCGCGGTGCTCGAGCTCGCGCTCGCGGGCGGCGTTGACCACAGCGCGTGCCACCGGATGCGGAAAATGCTCCTCCAGGCAGGCGGAAAGGCGCAGAACCTCGTCCTCGCTCCAGCCATCGGTGGTGAGTACGCAAGCCAGGCGCGGCTGCGCCTCGGTGAGCGTGCCGGTCTTATCAAAGACAATGGTGTCGGCCTTGGCAAACGACTCAAAGTACTTGGCGCCCTTGACCATAACGCCCATCTTGGCGGCGTCGCTCATGGCGGTCATGACGGCGACCGAACCCGTGAGCTTGAGCGCGCACGAGTAGTCGACCATCAGTGCCGCGGAGGTCTTGATGAGACTGCGCGTGGTGAGCGCAACCAGGCCCGCGAGCAGGAAGTTCCACGGAACGATCTTGTTGGCGAGGTCCTCCATGTGCGACTGACCCTCGGACTTGAGCGAATCGGCCGCCTGCACGAGCGAGACGATCGAGCGCAGCTTGGTCTGAGCCGTGTTGGCGCGCACGCGCACCAAGATGCTGCCGTCCTCGACGACAGTTCCAGCAAACACATCGTCGCCTGCGCTGCGCTCGACGGCAAGCGGCTCGCCGGTCAGGGTCGCCTGGTTAACCATGGCGCTCCCCTGCTCAACCACGCCGTCGATGCAGATGGACATGCCGGTGCGAACGGCGACCAGATCGCCGGGCTCAAGCTCGGTGGCGGCAACGCTCACCTCGGTGTCGCCGACCACTTTTTGTGCCTTATCGGGCACATCGAGCAGCGAGTTGATGAGCTCGTTTTCGCTCATGGCGCGCGTGTAGTCCTCGAGCAATTCGCCCACATTGAGCAGGAACATCGTCTGCCCCGCGGTATCGACATCACGTTTGACAAACGAGATACCGATGGCCGAAGCGTCGAGCACGGGAACGGTCAGGCGCGGCTGCGCCAGCTCATGAAGGGCAGCGCGCAAAAAAGCCATGTAACCGGCCACGACAAACACCGCACGCAAGGGCGTCGGCAAGAACCAGCGGCGCGCGTAGTGGGCGCCGATAAGTGTGGCAAGATCCATGACGAGCTTGTGCTTGCGCGGCTCGAGTTGCATCACGTAACCCGACTTGGCATCGGCGATGGCTTGAGCATCGAGTGCGCCCAAGGCGTCGAGCACGCTCGCACGACACTGCTCCTCATATTCGAGCGCCATCTGGCCAATACGGCCATATACGCGCACTTTGCGCACGCCGTCGATTTCGCCGCCAAGCTTAAGAAGTGCATCGAGATCGCTCTCTGGCACAGGACCCGCCAATTGAAGACGGGTCCTGCCGGGGATCTCGCTAATAATCG
>CABQZS010000202.1 GCA_902468695.1 uncultured Collinsella sp. | reverse complement strand
CGCAACCCTTGTTGCAGTTGAGGCACTCGCGGATGGGCTCGCCCGTGGCGGCCTTCAGCGCAATGTCGGGGTCGCACATAAGCGAGCGGCCATAGGCGATGATGTCGGCCGCGCCGTCTTCCAGAATCTTCTCGCCGGCCTCGACCGAGACCACGCGGCCGACGGTTGCCACCGGCACGGAGACCAGGGCCTTGACGCGCTCGGCCACGGGCAGCGTCCAGTTGTAGGGCATGGCGCCCATGGGCGGAATGGTGTCGCCCATGTTGCCGGTGTGATTTGCCTGTGCAACCTGGATCATGTCGATGCCCGCGCTCTCGAGCAGCTTGGCAAACTCGCAGGCCTCGTCGGGCTGCAGGCCGCCCTTGCCGCGCGGCGTGCCGTCGGGGTTCTCCATGATCACGGGGAGCTTGTACTCCACCATCAGCTGCGGCGCGGCTTCCTTAATGGCAGCGACGACCTCGAGCGCATAGCGGACGCGGTTCTCGAACGAGCCACCGTACTCGTCGGTGCGCTGGTTGAGGATCGCGGAGCACAGCGAACCCACCAGACGGTCGCCGTGGACCTCGATGGCGTCGATCCCGGCCTGCTGTGCGCGAGCGGCCGAGGCAGCGATGGCCTCCTTGATCTGGGTGAGCTGATCCACGCTGGCCTCGTTCACAAAGTGCTGCATGTCGTGGTGCAGCTTGGCGTAGGCCTGATTGCGGATCTCGTTGGACTCGGCCATCTTGGCGGCAAAGGCCTCCTCGTCGCCGGCGGCCTTGGCCTCCTGCGCGGCCTTGGCGGCGGCCATGGAACCCATGACCATGCGGCCGACACCGGGCACGTCGTACTCGGGGTGGAACAGCTGCAGCGCGACCTTGGCGCCGTGCTTGTGGACGGCATCGGCCAGGGCCTTAAACGTGGGGATTTGGGCGTCGGTCGCCAGCTTGGGCGTGGGGCTTGCGGTCATGACGGGAGCAACGTCGCCGATGACGATGTAACTCACGCCGCCACGGGCCAAGCGCTCGTAAAAAGCCAGGCTGCGCTCGCCAATGGAGCCGTCACGCTCCTCGTAGCCGGTGGTCAGCGGCGGAAACATAATGCGGTTTTTGAGCTCAAGGGGGCCAACCGTAATGGGCTGAAGCAGCTTGGATGCAGGTGCGGTCATGGACATTCCTCTCTTGTAGGCGCGGCGGCGATGTTGCCGCGTAGTTGTCTAGAGGATATGGCATGGGAATACAACAGCGCAACGGAAATCGGCGGACAGCAGGTAGCGGCAGGTGGATGGGGCAGGGCGGCCCGTCGGTTTGTCTCAATCTGTAACAGTTACGCGGCAAAACTGGGTCTTACTGTTACAGATCGAGACATTCCTCTCGACCCATCCTCAACAATCTCGATCTGTAACAGCTAGGCCCACTTTTGGCCCCTATCTGTTACAGATCGAGACAAACCAAACCCGCCTGCTAGAAAATCTCAATCTGTAACAACAACTCGGCAAAATCCGTCCCTCGTGTTACAGATTTAGACAAACACGACCCAACCCACCGGTATATCTCGATCTGTAACACCTAGCCGCCCAAATCGGGTCTAGATGTTACAGATCGAGATTTTGTTTGAAAGGCCGAGAATTGGACCGAAAACACGGTCCCGGAATAACAAAAAAGCTCGCCGGCTAGGCCGACGAGCTGCAAGTTCTTGGTCGCGGGGGCAGGATTTGAACCTACGACCTCCGGGTTATGAGCCCGGCGAGCTACCAGACTGCTCCACCCCGCAATGT
>CABQZS010000201.1 GCA_902468695.1 uncultured Collinsella sp. | reverse complement strand
TGCACCGCGTACTCAAGCTGCAGTTGGCCTATGAGCAGCTCGGCGGCAAGGACGCCTTGGTCCGTACGCCGCGGCTGATCGGCAAGGGGCGCGAGTCGCTGCCGCGCATTCTGCCGCAGATCTGCCGCGCATGCAGCGATGCCGAGCGCGCGGCAGATGCCGCCAGCCATGCGACGCAAAAGATCAAGATTGCCCAGTACTATGAGGACCGTCTGGGCGAGCGCTATGCCGGAACCGTCTCGTGGGTTAGCAGCATGGGCCTCTTTGTGCGCTTGGACCTAACGCAGGTCGAGGGCTTGGTTTCGATCAAGAGCCTGGGCAACGAGTGGTTCGAGTTCGACGAGGACGCGCTTACGCTGACGGGTGCCGACACGGGCACTCGTTACGAGCTGGGGCAGCGCGTGATTATCGAGGTCTCGCGCGTCAATACCACGCGTGGGCACTTGGACTTTAAGCTTATCCATTAGCCAAATCCCGACTCATGGTGGGGGAGCGGAGGGCGGCCTTTCGGGGCCGCCCTCCGCATTTGAATCGTGGCTACCTTGCCGTCTGCTCGGCCGCCCGCTTACCTGCTATTTGAGAGGTAAAACCTACCAAAATAAACCTGTCCCTTTTTGGCAGGTTTACAAGAAAGCGGGGATGAGATGGCGACGGTGTACGGTTATGCGCGGGTGAGTTCGCGCGATCAGAATCTGAATCGGCAGCTGGATGCGCTGGGCGCCTATGGCGTGGGCTCAGCGAATATTTATGCCGACCATGCGAGCGGCAAGGACTTCGATCGACCGCGTTATCGCGAGCTGCTGCACGTCCTGGGAGACGGGGACGTGCTGGTGGTGCTTTCTATCGACCGACTTGGTCGTAATTACTCCGAGATTCTTGAGGAATGGCGGCGCATTACCAAGGAGCTCGGGGTTGCCATTGTGGTGTTGGACATGCCATTGCTTGACACGCGTGTCAGGGCCAGCGACGCGCCGGATGTGACCAACACCCTGATTGCCGATATTGTGTTGCAACTGCTGAGCTACGTGGCGCAGGTGGAGCGCGAGAATATCCATCGGCGCCAGGCGGAGGGAATTGCAGCGGCGCGGGCGCGAGGGGTCCGTTTCGGTCGACCTCGCAAGCCGTGCCCTCCTCAGTTTGAGCTGGTGCGCGATAGCTATGAGGCAGGCGATATTACCCGCAGCCAGGCAGCAAAGTGCCTGGGCGTGTGCGTGGGGACGTTCGATCGCTGGATGCGCGAGGCGGGGTAGGGGTTTGCGTCGCTTTGTCGCTTCCTGTTGCGATTCAAATTTTGATACGTTGACGATGTCATTTGGGGCTACACTCGCTGATATTCAAAAAAAGGAGGTTGGCCCTTGGCGCGCGTAAAACAAATAATCGGATGGACCGCGATCGTTCTGTTCGCTGCAACGCTGGCGGGCATCTGGGCGCTGACGGAGCAAAATGCGGTGGAGACGTCGTTGCTGAGCGAGTCCACCGCGCGTGTGGTGGAGGGTCAGGCCACGGGCGTTCAGGCTGCCGATGCCACGGGCGAAGCCCAGACGGAGAACGGAATGGCCGGGGGCACCGATTCGGCTGCCTCGACGGTCCAGCCTGGTCGACTTGCTTCCATTCGCATGTGGGTAGGCGCAAACGTCCGTCGCGTCGCCCATACCGTAGAGTTTTTCTTCGTCGGATTGTTCGCCTCGGTGATCGTGGTTTGCTTTTCCCGGCGTCCGTGGAGCGTATGCTCCCGTTGCGTGCCCGTATTGCTCTTTTGCGCCGCCTGCTCCGTTGGCGATCAGGTACATAAGATCTTTGTTCCCGGCAGGCATTTCGACGTTATCGATTTAGGATTCGATGCTGCGGGCTATGTCACCGCCATGCTGTTGGTATTGCTGG
>CABQZS010000200.1 GCA_902468695.1 uncultured Collinsella sp. | reverse complement strand
TCTACCGTGTCGGTGGTATCGACACCGCGTACGCGGCTCAGATCGGCCGCCTCGCCCTCAAGACCCCACAGGCCGGCGAGCGCGATGATCTCGGAGGCGTTGCCGCGCACGATGGCGGGCTTGTACTGCTTGAGCTCGTTGACCAGCTGGGTGCGCAGGCTACCGATACCCAGGCCCACCGGATCGAGCACCCAGGGCTTGCCGGCGTCGTGTGCCGCCTTCGCCGTGCGGGGAATCGTCTGCTCGTAGATAGGGAAGAGCGTGCCCATGTTGAGATAGATGGCGCCGCCGCCGGCAACGAGCGCTTCGCCCTCGTCGGGCAGATAGACCATGGCGGCCGATCCGCCCACGGCGAGCTGTGCGTTGGCGACAAAGTCGATCGTCACCGTGTTGGTGATGGAGCCGGCCATCGGATTGGTGGCGCGAATTTCCTCTACGGCCTTGACCATATGTTGCTTAAGCTGTTCCGAATCAATCACTGCACATGCCTCCTTGGCATAGAAAAGGGGCGCTGTGCATAGACAGCGCCCCTGTAAAGGCGGCATGCTCCCTACGCCAGCATTAACTGACAGGTTCAAAGGATTGGGCCCCATGCCCTCTCAGCCTTGTGGTTTGCACCGCCGGCACTCCCGCATCGAATCTGTTGTCCCCTATACTAGCGCACCGTTACAATGGTTACGGTGAAAATGACGGGGGACTCTATGATCAAACTTGTGCTGACCGATATGGACGATACACTGATTCCAGCCGGGCATGACGGCGCCAGCGACTACGCCATTGAGGGTATTCATGCCATGCAGGCGGCGGGTTTGCACTTTGGGCCGGTTTCGGGTCGTCAGCCGTCCGCGATGGGCTGGATGTTCAAAAACCGTTCCGAGTGTTATTCGACCGGTGCGTTCTGTAACGGCCAGGTGATGTTTGTCGATGGCGAAGTAGTCGCTTCGCGCGCAATCGATAACGATGTCCTTATGCGCTTAGCCGATTATTTTGAACAGGAGACCGACGATACGTATTTGAAGGTCTACCGTCTGGGTGATGACTTTTGGAATAACGATGCCTATTGCGTGACAAGCGATCCCGAGCGTGTGCGTCGTGCCATGAAGTCAGGCGGCAACGCGTGGCTCAAGGGCGAAGAGGCTCCCTGTCGTCCTGTCGTTGACGATGCCCCGGTATACAAGGCGAATATCTGGAGTGCCCGTTCGCGTGAGGAGCTCGCGGAGCTACGTGAGCGCGTTGCCGCTGAGGTGCCGGAACTCTCGCTTGTGTTTCCCAACAACCGAGTGCGCCTGTTCGACATCCTTCCGGCTGGTTGGGACAAGGGCTGCG
>CABQZS010000199.1 GCA_902468695.1 uncultured Collinsella sp. | reverse complement strand
GCCAGCAGATGCTCACGGACAGCGCCAAGCTCGGGAACCAGGCGCGGCGGCAGAATGGCCAGGCCCATGACCTCGATCAGGCCGATGTTCTCCTTCTTAATGTGGTGGTACTCGGCATGCGGGTGGAAAACGCCTAGCGGGTGCTCGTCGGTCGTGATATTGCAGCGAAGCGCCAGGTAGGCCTCGTAGATTTCGCCGCCGGCATTTCCGCGAGAGTCGACGCGGCGGATGACGGGCGTCACGGTGTTGTGCGCCACGCCATCGGCTGTGTACGCGATGACGCCCACAGACTCATCGGTCCACTCGCGCCAGGCGAGGATAATCTTCTCGGCAGCGTCTAGCAGCTGAGCGCGGTCATGCGAGCGCAGGCGCAGCACCGAGAGCGGCCACTGCAGCACGGTACCGCTGACCTGGTCAAAACCGGGCACGCTAAACTGCGAGACCTCGGCGGCATGCATCATGGGGAACTCGTGCGCGCCGCCCTGGAAGTGGTCGTGCGACAAGATCGAGCCGCCCACGATAGGCAGGTCGGCGTTGGAGCCAATAAAGTAGTGCGGGAACAGGTCGACAAAGTCGAGCAGGCAGGTCAGACCCTTGCGGTCCACGTGCATCGGGCGATGCTCGGAGCTCATCGTGATGCAGTGCTCGTTAAAATACGCATACGGGCTGTACTGGAAACCCCAGCGCTCGCCGTCGAGCTGGATGGGGATAACGCGCAGATTCTGGCGGGCGGGGTGAGCGCCACCGTCGGCTGCGGCGGAGCGTCCAGGGTAGCCCTCGTTCTCGATGCACAGCTGACAGGCGGGATACTTTTCGCCCGTGTTCTTGGCTGCACCTGCCGCGGCGATGTCGCGCGGGTCCTTCTCGGGCTTTGACAGGTTGATGGTGATCTCCAGGTCACCCCAGTTGGTGGAAGTACTCCATTTGATGTTGCGCGCGATGGCGGCACGGCGCACATAGCCGGCGTCGCAGCACAGGCCGTAGAACCAGTCGGTCGCGGCGCGGGGCTCGTTGACGCCCATGCGGCCGTTGAATTCCTCGTTTACAACCGAAGGCCTCGGCATAAGCGCGCCCATGATGCGCATGGCGATGCGGTCGCGGCCCGACGCCGTGTCCTCGGCAGCGCCGTTGGCAACGGCAGCATCGGAAAGCACGGCGAGCGTGCCTTCAAGGTCAAAGTCGGGGAGGGTATCGGGGTGCAAGAGCGAGAGCTTCTCGGTCTGCAGCGCCCAGGTCATATCGAGTGCGGGGCCCGTGGCGCCGATGCACTCCAAAATGGTGTTGTAGGCCCAGATGCGATCGTCCTGGCCGATCATGGACCGGTGGATGGCATACTCAATCAGGCCCTGCGCGGCCTCGCGCACATCAGTCGTTACAGCCATGCCGCGTAAGCCCCCTTGTCAGATATTGCGTAGTGGCGGGCAGAGCCCTCGCCCAGCCAGCCGTTCATCTTGGCGATGAAGGTGTCGACCAGGTCGAGCGGCACGAAGGCCTGGATGGTGCCACCAAAGCCGCCACCGTGGATACGGACGGCGCCTCGGCCGTCGAGTACATGCTCGGCCAGTGCCAGGGCATACATGGAAGGCTGCTCAGATCCCAGCTTGGCAACGACATTCTGCAGGTACATGGCAGAGCTGGCGCCTGACTCGCGCGTGAGGACCAGGAACTGGTCGATGTCGCCGGCGTTGAGCGCTGCCCAGCGCTTGTCGACCAGGCCGTTCTCGTACCAGTAGTGAACGGCGCGCAGGCACGCGCGGTCACCCAGCTTGGCGCGCAGCTCGGGCAGCTTGGCATCAAAGTCGGCAACGTTGACTTCGCACAGGCGTGCCTTGCCAAACTCGGCGGCGACGTCCTGCATCTCGCGCGGAACGGCGGCGTAGTCGTCGGTGGCGGCCACGTGGTCGGCGCCGACCTTAACGAGCACGAGCGCATAGCCGTGGTCCTCAAAGTTGAGCTCGAGCTTCTGGGTCTTAGGCTGAGCCTGGTCCTCAAAGTCCATGTAGGCAAGGCCGCCCAGACATACGGCGGCCTGGTCCATCAGACCGCAGGGCTTGCCGTAGTAGTTGTTCTCGGTGCGCTGGCTCATCTGAGCGAGCGTGACGGGCTCAATGGCGGGCGCGCCCCAGAGCGTCTCCATGGCACGACCGTACGCGGCCTCGACGGCGGCAGAGCTGGAAAGGCCGCCACCCGAGGGGACGGAGCAGGTGAAGGCGAAGTCGAAGCCCTGGGACTCAACGCCAAGGGCTGCAATCTCGTGCGCCATGCCGCGGACGAGACTTGCGGACGTGCCCTTCTCGGACTCCTGAACATCCAGCGTGTCGAGCGTGATCTCAAACGTAGGATAGCCCTCGTCGGCGATGCGAATCTTGTTGGAGTCGGTTGCCACGGCGATGCCGTCGACAGCGACATCGAGCGAGCCGGCGATGACGTGGCCGCCTTCGTGATCGGTGTGATTACCGCTGATCTCGGAACGCCCAGGCGCGTGCACGTAGAGCACCTGGCGGTCGCCGATGGGGCCAAACTCCTCCTCGAACAGCTTGGTGAGCGTGGCGAGTGTCTTTTCGTCGGGGGCGGTCATGGGGGTCCTTTCCTTGGCGCGCAGGGTGGGTTTTGCGTCGTTATGAGTACGTTAACAACTTGAAGCGGCATGAACCAAGTGTTCACGATACCGCACGTTACGGGCTATGTTAACGTACTCATAACACATCGCTTGTCACTTTTTGAGAATCTGGTAATCGGTAGAAATACAGCCGTGAACGGTACTGCCGTATGGACTTATAAAGCAGAAGAGATGCAGATAGAAAAAGTAGAGTACGTTAACATGCGTCCGACGATAGCGGGCCTCGGCGCGGGATGTATTTCTGCCCGGGCCGAGGCCCGCTATTCAGATCTCGCAAGGGTGAAGGTGATCCTGTGGCAAGGCGCCCGTCCAACGATACCAGTTCGCGTCCGGTCTCCATGGCTGACGTCGCCCGCGCTGCCGGCGTTTCGCAGCAGACGGTTTCGCGCGTCGCCAACGGCTTGCCCAACGTTAGCGAGCAGACGCGCCAGCGCGTGCAGGCCGCTATGCAAGAGCTCGGCTTTCGTCCGAGTTATGCCGGTCGCTCGCTGCGCGACGGCCGTTACCATTCGGTCGGCCTATGCATCAACGATGTCACCAAGTTTGGCAACCTCTCAATGATCGACGGCATCGCCAGCGCTGCTCGCGAGCATAATTGCGCCATCACGCTGGTCGAGATGTCCAAGACCGAGGAGTTTTCGCTTGCCGAGGCCACGCGTCGTATGGCCGCATTGCCGGTGGATGGCATCATCATCGGCATGAGCCGCATGGCGCCCGATTTTGAGACGTTTGATCCACTGCCGGGCATTGGAACGGTCATCGTTACCATGTACGCGCATCCGCGCGTGACTACGGTCGATTCCGACCATTACGGCTGCTCGCTCTTGCTTATGGATCACCTGTTTAAGCTGGGGCACGGGCAGATTCGCTATATTGGCGGCCCGTCGTTCTCGGTCGACGAGCAATTTCGTCGAGCCGGTTGGCAGGATGCGCTCGAGCGTAAACACATCGAGCCGGCAGAGCCGCTCGAGGGCGACTGGTCTGCCAACAGCGGCTACGAGGCCGGCAGGTACCTGGCCGAGCACGATCGCACCATGACGGCGATTTACGCGGCAAACGACCAGATGGCAAATGGCGCGATTGCAGCGCTGCGCGATAGCGGCCTGCGCGTGCCCGAGGACGTGAGCGTGGTGGGTGTCGACGATTCGCTCGATGATTTTGTCGCGCATAACGAGCTCACGACCGTTCGATTCGATTTGCATCAGCGCGGACGCGAGGTATTCGAGCATGCGGTTCCCGAGGCGGGTACGGCGGGCAAAACCGTTGCCATTCGTATTCCCGGCCAGCTCATTATTCGACATAGCACGGCGATGCCACGCTCATAGTTTGCGCAGGTAAACGGCGATTTATCGTATTTCAATAACAATCGGTAAGGATACCGGCAGATAACAGTTGGGATACTGCCGAGTGTTATGATAGACGGGTTCTTTTGTCTATCTAGGAGGCTTTGCCTGATGGAGATCACCAAGGATATCCGCTACATTGGCGTCGACGATCACGACATCGACCTGTTCGAGGGCCAGTACGACGTGTCCGAGAACGGTATGGCATACAACAGCTACGTTATCTTAGGCGAAAAGATCGCTGTCGCCGATTCAGTCGACGGCGGTTTTGTTGACGAGTGGCTCGGCAACCTCGAAGCCGTGCTCGATGGCCGTACGCCCGACTACCTAGTCGTCCATCACATGGAGCCCGATCACTCCGCCGGCATCGCTGCCTTTATGGAGCGCTATCCCCAGGCACAGATTGTGGCCAGCATGGGCGCCTTCCGCATGATGGTCAACTACTTTGGCACCGACTTCCCCGAGCGCAAAATGGTCGTCAAAGATGGCGACGTGCTCGATCTGGGCGGCCACAGCCTGACGTTTGTCGGCGCCCCCAACGTGCACTGGCCCGAGGTGCTCTTCTCCTACGAGTCCACCGACAAGGTGCTCTTTAGTGCCGACGGCTTTGGCAAGTTTGGCGCCAACGACATCGAGGATCCCGAGGGCTGGGCTTGCGAAGCGCGCCGCTACTACTTTGGCATCGTCGGTAAGTTCGGCAAGTTCGTGCAGGCCGTGCTTAAGAAGGCCGCCGATCTGGATATCCAGATCATCTGCCCGCTCCATGGTCCTGTGCTGACCGAGAACCTGGGCTACTACCTCGACACTTACAACATCTGGTCGAGCTATCAGCCCGAGGACGAGGGCATCACCATTGCCTATGCGAGTGTGTATGGCCATCTGAAGGCTGCCGTTGAGGAGCTTACATCTGCGCTTGAGGCTCGCGGCCAGAAGGTCTCCGTCTTTGACCTGGCTCGCGACGACATGGCCGAGGCCGTTGAGGATGCGTTCCGCTACGACCGTCTGGTGCTCGCTTCCATCACCTATCAGGGCGAGATCTTCCCGTTCATGAGCACCTTTATCCACACGCTTGCCGAGCACGCCTATCAGAATCGTACGGTGGCACTCGTCGAGGCCGGCTCCTGGGCGCCCACCGCTGCCAAGGTTATGACCAAGGAGCTCGAGGGCATGAAGGACATCACCCTGGCGCAGAACAAGGTGACCGTCCTGGGTTCGCTCAACGACGCCTCGCGCGCTCAGATCGAGGCCCTCGCTGACGAGCTCTCTAAGTAGCGATATTTTTCACTTTTGACGCTCAACCATCACAGCCACCACAAAGGGGACAGGCACCTTTGTGGTGGTTTTTGTTTAAGCGCCGGCAATGATGAGGGCTGGACGTGCGCTGCCGGTGGCCTCGGCGATTGAGGTGGCGATGGCGGTATCGGGGTCGCTGTCCATCACGATGGTGTCGACGTCGGCAAGCTCGGCAAAACGGTACATGCCACGTCCGTTAACCTTGCTGGCGTCCATGAGGGCGACGCTTTGATGGGCTGCGGCGATCATGGCTGTTTTGGTCTCGGCCATCTGCGGAAAGTCGGTCGTAAAACCGCAACGGGGGACAAAAGCGCCGGGGCACACGATGGCAAGGTCGGCGTGAACCGTTTGGAGCGCCTGCATGGTAAGTGGGCCGTACAGATAGCGATGACCTTTGCGCAGTGCCCCGCCCAGCATGACGACATCGACCGAGGGCATGCTCTCGTCAATATAATCGGCGATGGTAATGTCGGCCGTGATAACGGTGATTCCGTTGCGCTGATCGAGGAGCCGGACAAACTCGAGCGCCGTGGTGCCCGAGTCGACGAGCAGCGTGTCGCCGTCATTGACGAGCTCGATGGCGCTTTGCGCGATGGCCTGCT
>CABQZS010000198.1 GCA_902468695.1 uncultured Collinsella sp. | reverse complement strand
GGCATCGCGCCCGAGCACCATGCTCGCCAAGCCAATGTCCTGCGTCACGACTACGTCGCCCGCCTGCAGGCGTTCGACAATGGCAAAGTCGGCGCTGTCGGCGCCCACGCTCACATCGAGCGTCGTGACCCAA
Organism: uncultured Collinsella sp.; assembly: GCA_902468695.1. GTDB lineage: Bacteria > Actinomycetota > Coriobacteriia > Coriobacteriales > Coriobacteriaceae > Collinsella. Next base: position 1,904 of record CABQZS010000198.1, on the reverse strand, counting down.
AATCCGCGTCGCGCATGCTCGACGTCGCGCGGATCGTCGCGGCGAATGTGGCGTTCCAGGTTCTGTGTGCTGTTGCCGGCGATAACGACGGCGACGCCCGCCCGCCGCGCGCAGTCAATCGACTCGCGCGTGACCGGGCAGGCGTCTGCATCAATAAAGAGCGTTCGCGGCATCTAGTGCACCAGTTTGCCAAATTGAATAGCGCGAACAATCAGCGTTACGCCAAACACCAGCAGTGCGGCGCCGCTAAAGATGACGAGCATCTTGGCCGACCACAGCGGATAGATAAACACGAACATGCCGGCGATGATGGAGAGCGCGCCGCTCAGGATGGCGAGGGCACGGTTGGACGAAAGCTCGGACTCCAGAATGGACATGACACCTTCGACGATCCAGCCAAAGCCGGCCACGATAACCACCATCGTGGTGAGCGTCGCGGTCGAGAAGGCCTGGTTGCGCAGGATTATGACGCCGCCCAAGATAATGAGTAGGTTGGAGATGATGCTCGTCACGCGCCAGCCGGTGGGCAGCAGTGGCTCGAAAACAGCGGTAAACAGCCTGATCGCGGCCGTGATCACAAAGTAGAAGCCCAAGACGGTCGTTAGGAAGACGAGGGACTTGGCGGGCGCAAACAGCAGTGCGATGCCGGCGACGAGCGCCAAGACGCCCGTGATGGCGTAAATCCAGCGTACGGCCTTGACGGCTTTGCCCGCCATGCTTTTCTCGTCAAATCCAAACTGGCTCGATTTTTGGTCATCGTTCTTAAAGATGCCCATAATGTCTCCTTTCCGTGCGGCGTAAGCCTTGATCGTTACAACCAGTATCGCCTAAAGGCGCTGGCGTATGGGTCGGGGAGGGCGAAACGTAACCCAAAGGCCCCGAATTGTTTCCGTTGTTCCCCACGTCGCGATTTTCTATTCAACAGGTGTAGAACATTGCAGCCCTGTTCGTTATTGCCTAGGTTTTAGGTTAGATTTTCCTAAGAACAATTGCCCGAAATTGGGGGTCCCTATGAACGAAGCAGTTCCCGCAGCGCCGGTAAGCGCTGAGTCGATGGCAAAGCAGGGTTGCGAAAAGCTCGGCTTGGACGCGTTTGATGCGTTGGTTCGCTGCGCCCGCACGTGCCGTCGCTTTGACGAGTCCATGCGCGTGCCGCGTGAGCTTTTGCTTGAGCTGGCGGAGCTGGCGCACCTGACTCCCTGTGGTGCCAATGCTCAGCGTCTGCGTTTTCATGTGGTAAGCGGTGCAGAGGACTGCGCGCGTGTATTTGACGAGCTTGCATGGGCCGGTGCGCTCAAGGATTGGCCGGGTCCCGATGAGGGCGAGCGCCCGACCGGCTACATCGCGATTCTTGCTGAGCGCGCCGTTCCGGGCAAGCCAGCCGCTCCCATTACCGAGGTCGACACGGGCATTGCCGCGCAGACGATGATGCTCGCCGCCCGCAGCGCCACGCCCGAGGTGGCAGCCTGCATGTTCAAGGCCTTTACGCCCCACGCGATCGATGCCATGGGGCTCGATAACGACAAGTATGAGCTCAAGCTGATCATGGCGTTTGGCGTTCCGGCCGAGACACAGGTGATCGATGCGATCGATTCCAACCCCGACGGCTCAATTAATTACTGGCGCGACGAGGCGCAGGTGCACCACGTACCCAAGCGCCCGCTTGCCGACGTACTGGTGTAGCTGAGCGTCACCGTGGTGTGATCCGGCGGTAAACCACCACAAAGGTACCTGTCCCCTTTGCGGTGGTGCGAGGGGAGGACGTGTGGCAGATTTGTATTTGGTGCGGCATGGGCAGACTGAGCTCAATGTGCAGAACATTTTGCAGGGTGGGCACGATTCGCCGCTTACGGCGCGCGGGCGCGAGCAGGCGCTGGCGACGCGCGCGGCGTTTGAGGCGCGTG
>CABQZS010000197.1 GCA_902468695.1 uncultured Collinsella sp. | reverse complement strand
GGCCAACATGGCGAGCGACCCCGAGGCAGCCGACGCGGTGCTGCGCTCGGGCCGTAAGCTCACCATGGTGGGTCTGGACGTGACGCATCGCGTGGTGCTCACACGCCGCGACATTGCCGGCTGGACGGGCTCGGGCACCATGGCAGGCTGCGCATTTGCGAGCATGGTCGAGCACTACATTGGCTCGTACGAGATGAACGCACCCTACCTGGGTGGTTGTGCGCTGCACGATCCGCTGGCCGTTGCCGTGGCGATCGACCCCACGCTCGTAGGTGCGCTCGGCTGCAACCTGCGTGTTGATCTGCTGGGCGAGTACCGCGGTCGCACCATCTGCGATGAGCGCCGCCTGTCCGATCCGGACAAGAGCGCGCTTGTGGCACTGACCGTGGACGCTCCGCGCTTCCTTTCCGAGTTCAAGGCACGCATGGCCCGCGTCCTGGGCTAAGTTGTCTTTTTGGGACGGGGCTTTTTTGACTGGTATGATTGGTGCGACCATTCGAACCAGCTAAAAGAGCCCCGTCCCAATTTGACTATCGAGAGGATCTGCCATGGAGCGCATCGCCAGCTTTTCCGTTGATCATCTGCTGCTTGAGCCCGGCGTGTATGTGAGCCGCATCGACCGCGATCCGGCGACCGGTGCCGCCGTCACCACGTTTGACCTGCGCCTGACCACGCCCAACAAGGAGCCGGTCATGAACACGGCCGAGTGCCACACCATCGAGCACCTGGGTGCGACGTTCCTTCGCAATCATGCCGAGTGGTCGAGCCGCATTGTCTACTTTGGCCCCATGGGCTGCCGCACGGGCTTTTACCTCGTCGTGTTTGGCGAGGTGACGAGCGAGGAGATCCTGCCGCTCGTGCGTGAGCTGTTCGAGTTTGTCGCCGACTTTGAGGGCGATGTCCCCGGTGCCGCTCCCGAGGAATGCGGTAACTACCTGGACCAGAACCTCCCCATGGCCAACTGGCTTGCGCGCCGCTACCTCGACCGCGACCTGGCCGATATCGACGAGAAGCACCTGCACTATCAGCAGGCGTAAGGGCTTTATCGCCCAAAACGCGTGCATTGGGCGCCTTCGCTTATGCGGGGGCGCCTTTTTGTTGATTGGTCGGGACGAGCGTTCAAAATCGCTCATGTTTGTTCTAGAATGTTCGTATAGTCACATTTACGAACAGGAGTGAACATGCATATCTACTCTGTCAACGATCCCGAGTTCAAATCCTATGGCAACGTTTGGGATGACGTTTCGTCCGAGCTCACGTCGCCCGTGCTCGAGGCGCTCTCAGCCACGCCCATTCCCGAGGGCAGCAAGTACGTAGCAAGCGCGCCGGAACTCGAGGGCGTCAAGGATGCCGATAAACTGGGCTTTCTCATGTTTGGCGGTCGTCCCTTCCAGCTGGGCTGGTGCAACGGCCACAACACGCGTCTCAACTGCCTGGAGTATCACCGCGCCAGCGAATTCAACCTGGGCGCTCGCGATTTTATTCTGCTCGTGGCGCATCGCTGGGAGATTGAGGACGGCAAGCTCGACACCGCGTGCGTCAAGGCGTTCCGCGTGCCGGCGGGTACGGTTGTCGAGGTCTTCAACACCACGCTGCACTACACGCCGTGCATGGTCGACGAAGGCGGCTTCCAGGTGATGGTGGCGCTGCCCGCTGGCACCAATGGTCCGCGCCCCGAGGCCGCAGCCGACATGCCTACCGCCGGTGACAGCTACTGCTACTGGAAGGCCGACAAGTGGGTCCTCTGCCACGCCGACAGCCCCAAGGCAGCCGAAGGCGGCTACGTAGGCCTCATCGGTAAGAACCTCGATATCGCCTGCGACTAGAATCTTCCGTCTCAATCTGCAACATCTAGCGGGCTAAATCGTCTCTACCTGTTACAGATTTAGACAAACTGCAGGGAGCTGCCCGAAAATCTCGATCTGTAACACCAAGCTCGGTTTTGGCTGCCTAACTGTTACAGATCAAGACAAACTGCCCCAAACCACCACAAAGGTGCCTGTCCTCTTTGTGGTGGTTTGGGGCGGCGGTATCAGAAAGTGTCAGGCGGGGGCGGCTGCTGGGCCGCCGTGTGCGAAAAGAAGTATCGGCCCGTGCCGTTGCCGTTGAGCGACGCGTTGTTTGCAGGGATACTGAACCTATGACAACAGCGTGCGAAGGGGTTGATACATGGCTTTCCGTAATGACTTCCTGTGGGGCGGCGCAACGGCTGCCAACCAGTGCGAGGGCGCCTACGACGTGGACGGCCGCGGCCTTGCCAACGTGGACGTGGCTCCGCACGGCCCCGAGCGCTATGCGGTGGTCTCCGGCCAGCGCAAGATGCTCGACTTCGAGGACGGCTATTACTATCCCGCGCAGACCGGCATCGATTTCTATCACCACTACAAGGAGGACATCGCCCTCTTTGCCGAGATGGGCTTTAAGACCTTCCGTATGAGCCTGGCGTGGACCCGCATCTTCCCCAACGGTGACGAGACCGAGCCCAACGAGGCCGGCTTGGCCTTCTACGAGGACGTGTTCCGCGAGTGTCAGGCGCACGGTATCGAGCCGCTCGTGACTATCACGCACTTCGATTGCCCGATTCATCTCATCAAGGAGTACGGCGGCTGGCGCAACCGCAAGCTCATCGACTTCTACAAGAACCTCGCGACCACGATCTTTACCCGCTACAAGGGGCTGGTGAAGTACTGGCTCACCTTCAACGAGATCAATATGATCCTGCACCTGCCGTTTATGGGTGCCGGCTTGGTCTTTGAGGAGGGCGAGAACAAGGAGGCTGTCGAGTACCTGGCCGCCCACAACGAGCTCGTCGCCAGCGCTTGGGCAACCAAGATCGCTCACGAGATCGACCCCGAGATCAAGATCGGCTGCATGCTCGCCGCAGGTAGCTACTACCCCTACAGCTGCCGTCCGGGCGATGTGCGCCAGGCACAGCTCGACAACCAGGACAATTACTTCTTCGTCGACGTCCAGAGTCGCGGCTACTGCCCGACCTATGCCGTCAAGAAGCTCGAGCGTCTGGGCATCGATGTGGGCATGACGGACGAGGACCGCGAGATCCTGGCCGCTAACACCGTCGACTTCATCAGCTTTAGCTATTACAGCACCCGTTGCTCCGCCGGTGCCGATAACCCCGATGTCGAGCGCACCCAGGGCAACGCCTTCGCCGGCGCCAAGAACCCCTACCTGCAGGAGAGCCAGTGGGGCTGGGCCATCGATCCGCTGGGCTTCCGTATTACGCTCAACGATCTGTACGACCGTTATCAGAAGCCGCTGTTTGTGGTCGAGAACGGCCTGGGCGCCAAGGATGTTGTCGAGGAGGATGGCTCCATCAACGACGACTACCGTATCGACTACCTGCGCCAGCATATCGCCGCGATGCGCGATGCGGTGACCGAGGACGGCGTTGACCTGCTGGGCTACACCACCTGGGGCCCGATCGACCTGGTGCCTGCCGGCACGGGCGAGATGTCCAAGCGCTATGGCTTTATCTATGTGGATCGCGACGATGCGGGCAACGGCACCCTCAAGCGTTCCAAGAAGAAGAGCTTCGACTGGTACAAGAAGGTTATCGCCACCAACGGCGAAGATTTGGCCTAGGCTTTCCCGATAACCGTAGCCTCCTGACCAAGGCGCCCTACGAGCAGTTAATGCTCGCCGGGCGCCTTGCCGTCTGCGGATTTTGGGACATGCGGCCCGCTTTTTCGACCCATCTGTCGGTACACTAAAAGTACTATGGGTACCCGCGAGCGACATATCGGCCACGCGGCCGCCCGATCCGCTCCCGTGGCGGATCCCAGGGGCGGCAGGTTGTTCGCTATGCCGCGATTCCTGGTTGGCATAACACATCAGGTGTACCGCCACCGCGTCTTTGCTATCGCCGGTGTCATCACCGCGCTGTTCCTCATGCTTTTGGCAGTCTTGCCGGCGCTGTTCGCCTTCGACCCCAAACTTTCTAACGCCGTGCCCGCCTATAGCGAGGTGTCCGAAGAGGTCATGGATGCGCTCGTCCATTCGAGCTCTCTCCCGCTGCTTGTCGCCGCAATTATATTTTCGATTTGGGGCGTATCGGTCTATCTGCGCTGTTTGGACTATGTGTTGCGCCGCCGCCTTGTTGCCATCGCCTCCATCTGCGCCCTGTGGATGATCGAAGTCATTCTCAAGTACAAGTCGTTCACGCCGTTCTATGCCACCGTGCTGTGGTACCTGTACTACGTGCCCATGACGCTCATTCCGCTGCTCTACCAGTTGTGTGGTCTGCGCCTTGCGGGCCTGGAGCAACACCGCCTGGGTCGCCGCTACTGCGC
>CABQZS010000196.1 GCA_902468695.1 uncultured Collinsella sp. | reverse complement strand
CGCCAAGCACCGAGCCAAATGTCCGTGCGTTCTCGGGTGTGCGCAACAACCCCTGGGCTCGCGCCTCGAAAATTGCCGCATCGAGCAGGCGACCGTAGCCGACCATCCAGCCGTCGCACCTGCTCAGCGCCTCGGCATCATCCGCCGGCAGACCCTTCTGCCCGCCGAACACCGCAAGCGCGCCGCGACGCCCTACGAGTGGATTCTCGACATCCGAAAGCACAACGATACGAGCGCCATCCAAAGCCTGTAGCGCTGGCGCCAAATCAACGCTCGCCACCCGCTCAAGGCCGGCAAGACCGGGGGCGACATCGCATCCCTGATCATCGACCACACGCGCGCCCAGCGCCTGCAGCATGCCGGCGCCACCGTCGTTGGTGGCACTGCCGCCCAGACCAATATAGAGTGTCTTTGCGCCCATGCGAACCGCACGAAGCATGAGCTCGCCCACGCCATAGGTTGTAGCTGCCAGCGCTGACGACTCCGTGCAAGGCGAATATCCAATGCCGGCCGCCTCGGCCATCTCGATGACCGCGGACTCGCGCTCGACATCAACCAACATCCGGGCAGACGCGCGCTTGCCCAAGGGACCTGCCACCTCGCAGGTCACAATCTCACCGCCGCACGCGGCAACGGCATCGAGCGTCCCCTCACCGCCATCCGCCAGTGGCAACGCGGCCACCTGGGCATCGGACCACACCCGGTGCATGCCCTCGGCAACCGCCGCCTCCGCCTGCGCACTCGACACGCTGCCCTTGAAGGAGTCGATCGCCAGCAGCACACGGCGGGGCCGGCGGCGCGCAGGACCAAAGTCAGCCACCGTGCCAGCATCCTCACCGGCACCTGAAAGCGCTGCGGCGTGAGCAGCGTGTGCCTCAAGATCGGCCCCACAACCGCAACCAGCGCCGCCCGCTCCGCGCAGACCGCCAAAATAGCTACTCAGCAGCTCGCGGCATTCATCCGCCAGGACCCCAGCCGTCACGTTAAACCGATGATTCAGGCGCGAGTCGGCATTCAAATCGTATAGGGATCCCAACGCGCCCGCCTTGGCGTCGCTCGCGCCATACACGCAGCGTCCTACGCGCGCGTTAACCATAAGCCCCGCACACATGCAGCAGGGCTCGAGCGTCACGTAGACCGTGCAATCGGAAAGGCGCCAGCGGCCGAGCGGCCGAGCGGCAGCACACAGGGCCGCAAACTCGGCATGAGCCGAAGGATCCTGGTCGAGCTCGCGCCGATTGTGCGCCCTCGCGACGATCTCGCCGTCGCGCACCACTACGGCTCCGATGGGCACCTCGCCCACCGCAGCGGCGGCGCGAGCCTCCGCCAGTGCCTCGCGCATGAACTTCTCGTCGATTTCGGTGATCGTCATCGTTCGCCTTCCCTGTTGCAGATTCAAAACGATGCTATCATTACGACTCACGGAGAGATGGCAGAGCGGTTGAATGCGGCGGTCTTGAAAACCGTTGAGCGCGAGAGCGTTCCGGGGGTTCGAATCCCCCTCTCTCCGCCACTTTAGTGATTCACCGGCGTCATGGTCCGCTCAAACAGTGCATCGACCACGTCGGCTATCTCAGGTCGACGCTCCAGATCGTGGCCCGATTCCCACCATATCGTGAAAAGTCGAATAATACCGCCGGCGACAAACTCAGACGTCGTCTCGAGTGACACGGGGGCCAGGGCATCCTCGGCAAGCACGTTCATCACACGCTCGCGGACGGAACGCGCAATGCGGTCGCAAATAACGTTGGTCAACATGCCCGACATGCTGCTTGCCAAAATGTTATCCATGAGCCGCTCGTGCGTCAGAATCAAATCCATGGCATCGTCCAAAATCGCGTGTCGAAGCGCGCGCACGTCCTCGGCAGATACCGCGCCGGCCTCATCGGGCTGTTTTTGCGGCAAGCCCGACATGAGCTCATCGATATAAAAGGCAAAGTAATCGTTCTTGTCGCGAAAGTGCTTGTAGAACGTCGTGCGGCGAATCATGGCGCGGTCGCACAGCATGGCAACCGTCAGGTCCTCAAAACGATGCTCCTCGAGAAGCTCGGTGAAGGCATCGAACAGGGCACGGTAGGTTTTCTTAATGCGAAGGTCCACTGGTATCGCCATCCTCAGGGCAAAGACAACACTCGTCAATCTGTCGCATATCTTACACCTGTACCTCGCGCACTTTGCCCCGGTGCCGACCCCGCCGAAAACATAACGCTTGCCGGAAAGTTCGGCACGGCAAAACGTTGCGGGTATACTAGTAGCGTTATACCAACGGCAGCTGGCGCATGCCGCCGCGGCCATTCGAAACGGAGACATCATGATTACCGTCATCATCGGCATCGTTGTTGTCATTGTGATTGTCTGCGCCATCGCCGGCATCTACAACAACATGGTCACCAAGCGTAACCGCATCGATAACGCCTGGCAGAACATCGATACACAGCTGCAGCGCCGCAACGACCTGATCCCCAACCTGGTCGAGACCGTCAAGGGCTACGCCAAGCACGAGCAGGAGACGCTCTCCGCCGTGATCAGCGCGCGTAACACCGCCGTCAAGGCCACCACGCCCGAGGCCAAGATGGAAGCCGACAACGTGCTGACCGGTGCGCTGCGCCAGCTCTTCGCCGTAGCCGAGGCCTATCCCGATCTTAAGGCAAACACCAACTTTACGCAGCTGCAGGCATCGCTCGAGGATACCGAGAACAAGATTAGCTATGCACGCCAGAGCTACAACGACTGCGTACTCAGCTACAACAACGCCATTCAGACGTTCCCGGCTGTCATCTTTGCCGGCATCTTCCAGTTTAAGGAGCGCCAGGGCTTCGAGGCCGCCGAAGCAGCCCGCCAGGCCCCGACCGTCAAGTTCTAGTAGTTTGACAGCGCATCCTTAATCGGCCAAATGTATAAACCGCCCCGTCGAATGCATACTTCGACGGGGCGGTTTCCTTTTTCGCGAAGGTCCCCCTCTAAGCGCCGTGCATTTTCAGGAGTATTCAACATAACCAAGAGCTTCGGGCGCCACGATAAATGCCAAAGACCGCGAATATCCCTGCAAATCAAACGCTGCCAGCCCATAACCCCGCCCATCATTCGTAGAAAACATCGAGAAATCCCGATTTTTTGCCCGAGGTCGGTATGCAGGGGCCTTCGATTGCAGAATACTCGCAAAAATGCACGTCGCCCCCCCCCCCACATGGCGCGAACCAAAACAAAAGCGCGGCCTTCCTTTCCGGCGCACTCCCCAGGACGAAAGAACCCCCGCCGCACGTAGTGCGCAGCGGGGGTTCTTTCATGTCCGAGGACGCACCGGAAAGGAAGGTCGCCCTCGGGCCGGACAGCTAAGACAGCTTACGCGACGGTGTAAACCCAGTTGTGCTTGTCCTCGACAGCACCGGACTGGATACCAGTCAGAGTCTCGCGGAGCTTCTTCATCACGGGGCCGATCTCGGTGTAGCCAGCCGGGAAGGTCACGGTCTCATCGGCGCCATAGACCTTGTTGTCGATCTCGCCAACCGGGGAGATGACGGCAGCGGTGCCGCACAGGCCGCACTCCACAAAGGTGCCGGCCTTGACCTCGGCCCACTCGACGGGACGCTGATCGACGGTCATACCCAGGTCCTGAGCAACCTGAACGAGCGAACGACGGGTGATGGAGGGCAGGATGGAGTCGGTGTGCGACTGCGGAACGACGAGCGTGCCGTCCTCCTTCACGAACAGGACGTTGGCGCCGCCGGTCTCCTCGACATAGGTGCGGGACTCGGAGTCGAGATACAGGTTCTCGGCATAGCCCTCGCGATGGGCCTCCATCGTGGGCTTAAGGGACATGGCGTAGTTCAGGCCGGCCTTGATGTTGCCGGTGCCGTGCGGTGCGGCACGGTCATACTCGGAAACGCGCAGCTTGACGGGCTTAAGGCCGCCCTTAAAGTACGGACCGACCGGAGTCACGAGAATGCGGAACGTGTACTCAGGAGCGGGAGCCACGCCAATCACGTCACCGGAGCCGATAATAAACGGACGCACGTACAGGGTCGCGCCGGAGCCAAAGGGCGGAACCCAAGCGGCGTTGACAGAAACGACTTGCTTGACGGCCTCAACAAACTTGTCCTTGGGGAACGGGGGCATCTCGAGGCGCTGGGCAGAGTTATACATGCGCTCGGCGTTCATGTCGGGACGGAAGCAGACGATGCTGCCGTCCTCGGCGGTGTAGGCCTTCAGGCCCTCAAAGACCTCCTGGCAGTAATGGAAGATACCGCCGCACTCGGAGACATGCAGGGTGTGGTCAGTGGTCAGGCCGCCCTCGTCCCACTCGCCGTCCTTCCAATGAGCCTCGTAGCTGTAATCGGTCTTCATGTAGCCAAAGCCGAGGCTACCCCAATCGATATCCTTCTTCTCGACAGTCATATGTCGCTCCTTACATACACAGTTGCATACTCGCGAACCCGCACGCAAGGACCGAGGCCGGCCGCGTCGCAACGTCGCACGCCCGGAGCGTAGAGCCGGACGGGACACGCGAACAGCATCAAAGCCGATGGCACGTCGATTCGCATGCACGAGATTGTACTCCCCGTACGCGTCTGATAAAACGCTTTTCTTTAACTAAGTAAAGTATTTTCATTTGACCGAAGCTGAAGAGGCCCGCCACCGTAAGCGGTGACGGGCCTCAACTGCACGGTTTGCGCGCTGGCTCGAGCTACGCGTTCTTTTTGCCCAGCTTAGCCTTAACCAGACCGACCACGGTCGGGATGATCGACACGGCAACGATGCCGACGATCAGCAGCTCAAAGTGCTCCTGCACAAAGGGGATGCCGCCAAAGAAGTAACCCAGCAGTGTAAAGAGCGTCGACCAGGTAATGCCGCCCAGCACGTTAAAGATGACAAAATTGCGCCAGTGCATACCGCCCATGCCGGCGATAAAGGGCACAAAGGTGCGGATAAACGGGAAGAAGCGACCCAGGAAGATGGCCAGGTGACCCCACTTGTCCAAGAAATCCTCGGACTTTTTGATGCGCTCGGGCGTCATGGCCTTGACCTTACCCGAAGCGATGATCTTTTTGCCAAAGAAGTGACCGATCATAAAGTTGCACTGGTCGCCCAGGATGGCAGCAGCCCATGCGACGGCCAGCAGGGCCACGATGTTAAAGCCACCGTTGTGGGCAAAGAAACCCGAGGCAAACAGTAGCGAATCGCCAGGAAGGAACGGGAAGAACACCACGCCCGTCTCGATAAAGATAATCAGGAACACGCAGCCATAGGCCATAAGCGGGCCGGCAGCAATCCAGCTGGCGATCGCGGCACGCGGATCCTTGAGCAGCTCGGCAATAAAATTGATGAAACCCATGAAGTAAAACCTCTCAGTTGTGGGCGCGGATACGTCCAAGTTGACCAGTATACGGTTGCGGCGCCCCCTCGTGCGCAACCCCACAAAAGCATGACTCCATTACCAGCAAGTTTGCATAACTGACACCTGTCGTGCAAAGCTGCCAAGATTGTCCTTCCTAATCCCTAGCGAATCGCTATACTTTATTGAATCGCATTGCCATGGGCTAAGGGAGGGCGGCCGGTGAGCTTTATCAATACCATCCGCGAGGACATCAAGACCGTCCAGGCGCAGGACCCCGCCGCGCAAAACGGTCTGGTCATCTTCCTTTCCTATCCTGGCCTGCACGCCAAGTGGAACCACGTGCCCGAGCACTGGCTGTGGGAGCATGGACATCGCTCGCTCGCCCGCGTGCTCTCGCAAATCACCCGTCATATCACCGGCGTCGAGATTCATCCCGCCGCACAGATCGGCAAGCACTTCTTTATCGACCACGCCATGGGCGTCGTCATCGGCGAGACCACCGTCGTGGGCGACAACTGCGTGCTCTACCAGGGCGTCACACTCGGCGGTACCGGCAACGAGACCGGCAAACGCCACCCAACGCTCGGTAATAACGTCACCGTGGGCACGGGCGCCAAGGTGCTCGGCAACATCCGCATCGGCAACAACGTCAAGATCGGCGGCAACTCGGTCGTCGTTAAGGACGTGCCCGACAACTGCACCGTTGTTGGCGTGCCGGGACGCATCATCAAGCGCAACGGCTGCCGCGTGTTCGAGGAGAGCTTCGATGCCAAGCAGCATCGCGAGTACATGCCCGACGATGCCGCCGAGCAATCCGCGCTCAACCGTCAAGGCATCACCGAGAATGCCCGCCGCGTCAAGGAACTCGAGCGAGAGGTGGCCGAGCTCAAGGCCCTCGTCGCCAAGCTCGCGGACGAACGCTAGGACTGCGAACGGCACAAGCCCGCATCAACACAAGAAGGCGCGCCAGGGAATTCATCCCCGGCGCGCCTTCTTGTGTTGATGCGACATGTGGGACTGTCCCTTTGTCACATTATGCGAACTGGCTCAGATAGAGGTCGGCGTAGGCACCCTCGGCAGCCAGCAGCTCCTTATGCGTGCCCTGCTCGATAATGTTGCCGTGATCCATGACCAAGATCAGGTCGGCATCCACAATCGTCGACAGGCGGTGTGCGATCACAAAGCTCGTGCGCCCGCGCATAAGCGCATCCATGGCACGGCCGATGGCAAGCTCGGTACGCGTGTCCACGCTTGAGGTCGCCTCGTCCAGGATGAGAATCGCCGGGTTGTTGAGCAGCACGCGTGCGATGGTCAGCAGCTGACGCTGGCCCTGGCTGATGCTCTCGGCATCGTTGGCCACCCGCGTGTCATAACCCTGCGGCATGGTGCGCACAAAGAAGTCGACCTGCGCGGCACGAGCGGCGGCCACAATTTCGTCGCGCGTTGCCTCGGGGCAGCCGTAGGCGATGTTTTCGGCAATCGTGCCGTCGAACAGCCAGGCGTCTTGCAGCACCATGCCAAACTGCTGACGTAGCTCGCCGCGGTCCATGCGGCTCGTATCCACGCCGTCGAGCGTAATACGCCCGCCGTCAATCTCGTAAAAGCGCATGAGCAGGTTGATGAGCGTCGTCTTGCCTGCGCCCGTGGTTCCCACCACGGCAATCTTCTGGCCCGGCTCGGCGGTAAACGACACGTCGTGCATAAGCGGCTTGTCGGGCGAATAACCAAAGCGCACATGCTCAAAGGAGACGCGGCCCTCAACGCGACCCGGCAGCTTGGCGGCCTCGCCCGGCAGCGGATCGGCCTCCATCTCTGGTTCATCGAGCAGGTCGAACACGCGCTCCGCACTCGCCAGCGCGCTCTGCAGCGAGTTGAAAGTGAACGACAGCTGCGTCATGGGTTCGGACGCCTCGTAGATAAACTGGAAGAACGCCTGGAACACGCCGACGGTCATGTGGCCGGCGACCAGCATGCTGCAGCCCACGAGCGCGATCACGATCTGCGCCAGGCGACCAATAAAGCGAACCGCGGGTCCGACGGCGTTGATCATAAAGTCGGCCTTGGTGCTCACGCGCGCCAGCTCGCCCGAGGCCTCGTGCACCTCAGCGGAGCTCTGACGCTCGCGGTTAAACGCGCGAATCACCAGACGGCCCGAATAGCCTTCCTCGACCGCACTCGTAATCTTGGACACCCACTCCTGGCGCTCGCCGGTCACGTCATGTGTGCGACGCGAGACGACCTTCGTCACCAGCAGCGACAGTGCCGTAAAGAACAGAAAGACGAGCGTAAGCTGCACGCTGAACACGAACATCACGCTCACAGCACCAACAACCGTGCCGATCGACACGAGCAGCTGCAGCAATCCGCGCTGCATGCTCTCAGACATCTTGTCCAGGTCGTTGGTCGCGCGGCTGACGACCTCGCCGGGACGATGCGCGTCAAAATAGGCGAGCGGCAGACGGTTGAGCTTTTGCGCGATGCGGTTGCGCAGGCGCAGATTGAGACGCTCAGCGACGCTCGACATCAAAAAGCTCTGGAGCGCATAGAACGAGGCAGCGGCCGTCCAAATCAAAAAGTAGATGAAGATAGTCCTGCCGCAGTTCTCCCAGGCGATGCTGAAGGTGGCGTTGTTGGCAAACGCCACCTGAATGTGGCCCCACAGCTCATCGATCACGCGGGCGCTATATGCCGGCGCGGCGGTGTTAAAGATGACATAGAACACAATGCTCGCGAACACGATATAGAAGCGCCAATGGTCGCCGGCAGCCTCGCTCCACAGGCGGCGCACCGTCGCCCAGGTATCACGGGGTTTCTCGTCCTCGTCCTCGTCGTCCACATCGCGCATGCGCTCTGCCTCGGCGCGGGCGCGCTCGTCCTCGGCACGCTCGTTTTCCTCATAGAGCGCTTGGCGGCGAGCCTCGCGCTCGGCCGCCGCCTTGGCGGCGTCATCCAGCTCGGTCGACGCGGCAGCCGTTTCCTCGACCAGTCCCGCGGCAGCGGCGTCATCAACGCTGCCTTGCTTCTTGAGCTCCTCGGCCATGCTACTCACCTCCCTTCATCTGCGATTCCGCGATGGCGCGGTACACCTCGCAGGTTTCCATAAGCTCGCCATGCGTGCCCAGACCCACAACCTCGCCGTCCTTGAGCACGACGATCTGGTCGGCGTGCAAGATCGTCGAGATGCGCTGTGCGATGATGAGCACCGCAGCGTCACGCGTCTCGTCTTGCAACGCATGGCGCAGGGCCGCATCGGTCTTAAAGTCCAGAGCAGAAAAACTGTCGTCGAAGATATACAGGTCGGCGCGCTTCATGAGCGCACGGGCGATGGCCAGACGTTGGCGCTGGCCACCCGAAAAGTTCGTGCCGCCCTGCGCCACCGGGGTATCGAGCCCCTGCGGCTGATCGAGCACAAAGGTGCTCTGGGCAACCTGCAGCGCATGAAGCATGTCCGCCTCAGTCGCATCCTCGTTGCCAAAGCGCAGATTGCTTGCCACGGTGCCCGAGAACAGCCATGCTTTTTGCGGCACATAGGCAATGCGCCCGCGGATGTCGTCTTGCGAAAGCTCGCGCAGGTCGACGCCGTCCAGGCGAATGGTGCCCTTGGTGGCATCGTGGAAGCGCAGCAGAAGCTTGGCCACCGTCGACTTGCCCGAACCCGTTGAGCCGACGATTGCGGTCGTCTGACCGCGACGACAAGTAAAGTTCAAATTGCACAGCGTGTCCTCGTCGGCGTCGTCAAAGCGAAACGACATATGATCGAACACGGCGACCGCATCGGCCCCGTCCTTTGAGTCGGACGCGGCCGCATCAAGCGTGCGCTCGCCATCGACGATGCTCGGCTCAATCTCCAACACCTGCTGCGCACGGTTCAGGCACGCGGCAGCACGCGGAAGCGTCAGCACCACCATCTGGGCCATCATCACAAAGAACAGGATCAGAATTGCATACTCCAGCACCGCCGAGATACTCGCAATCTGCATGGCGTGGGCGCCTACGCGGTTGCCGCCCACCCACAGCACCGCCACCTCGGCGATGTTCATCAAAAAGAAGCTGGAGCTGTCGAGGCCCACAAACAGGTGGTTGACCTTGATGGCGTTGGCGGCGTAGTCGCTAAACACCTCGTCCAGGCGCCGCTCCTCGTGACGCTCCTTGTTAAACGCACGGATGACGCGCACGCCCACGATGTTTTCGCGCAGCACCACGTTCATGCGGTCGATAAAGCTCTGCAAGCGCATAAAGATCGGAGCCGCGTTGGCAACCGTAAAGACCGCCGCCACCAGCACAATCGCAACGACTACGCCCAGAAGCGTGCCCATGGCAGGATCGATAAACCAGGCGAAGATGATGCCCGCCACAGCCAAAAACGGCACGGGCAGCACCAGCTGAATCGTCTGCAGAATCGCCTGCTGAATCACGTTGATGTCGTTGAGCGAGCGCGTGATCATCGATCCGGTGCCAAAGCGCTCAAAATCGCTGGCCGCGAGCTCGAGCGATTTGTCGTACACGGCATTGCGGATATCGCAAGCCACGTTGGCGGCCAGGCGCGCCGAAAGATAGCAGCCCAGCACCGTGCCGCCGCTAGCCATGCTGGTCGCGATAAACATGTATAGGCCGTTGCGTAAAATGTAGTCGACATCGCCCGTGGTAATACCGGTGTTGACCATGTTCGCCAGCATCGTGGGAACCAACAGCGTACCGACGTTATCCACCAGCAGCACCAGCAGCGTCACTGCGACAAGCCCTCGATATGGCTTTAGAAACCTCATTAACAGTCGCACGACTCCCCCTCACCTTGATTCTCGGCTTGGTTCTCGGCAGCGATATGCTGCTTAAAGGCATCGCACTCATCGCCGAGCACCTGAGAGAATTTGCCGATCAAGCGCATAATCTCGCGCTGCTCACATGGCTCAAGCGCGCCAAAGGCTCGCTGCTCGGCCTTGAGTGCCGGCAGCGCATAACGCTCGGCAAATCGCCTGCCCTCTTCGGTCAGGCTCACAACCTTGTTCTTACGGCTGCCTTCGGCAAACTCCAACGTTGCGAAGCCCCGCGCCGTCAAGGTTTTAATTGCCGAGTTGATGGTCTGCTTGCTGTAGAACCATTCGCTTGTCAGACGGCTTACGGCAATACTGCCGCCCGCCGTGCTGGTGTCGACGAGCATCCAATAGGCGCAGTCCGAAAGGCCGCAGGCGCGCGAGAACTCCGAATAGATATGGTCGAGTCCATTGAGCAACCGATCGAAGTCGACCAGCGTAACCGCACTATTCATCTATCCCACCATTCAATTGTCCGATTTTTGACCAATTATGTGCCTCTAGATTAGTCCGAGTTTTGACTATCGTCAACAGGCTCTCCGCAAATGTGTGCATTTTTATGGCCTATCGGCAGAAAAAGACCGCCGGCGCGGGGGCGGCGCCAGCGGTCACGTGAAAATCGAGTTTTATTGCCTGTTAAGCGGCGACGGCCTCATAGACCGTAGCGCCCGAGAAGCTGTCATGCAGGCTCTTGCCGGCAATCCACGGCAGCTCGACGACCTCGCAGACCGTGTTGACCAGCTCGGAGCAGTCAGTAAAGTGGCCCTTGTCGTTGAGGGCCTCGCAATCCTGAACACGCCAATAGCCATCGGTGTGCGTGATGTAGTACTCGTGATCGTTGATCGACACGAAAGCGCGCGTCTTGGAACGCAGCAGCTTCAGAAATCCTTCGAAATCGGTCTCGACGACATCTCCAGCCTGGAACATGATGTTACCTCCTGGCCCGGCGCCACCACGGCGCATTGATAAACGTTGGTACTCCTTTAGTAAAGCCTTTATCAGAGGGTATGCATTCGTCATTTAGGCAAGTGGTAAAAAACCGCAGGGTAGACGGGATAAAACGTTTAACCATCCCATTTGTTTGTCACATTCTGAAGGTACTTTTATGCAAACCTACTTTCCCAATTGGAATCTATCCTTTTGGCCGGGCAATTGACCGTCTATCGTTTAAGCCCGACGGGTATGAACGGGGCATCTGCAACGCCACCGCAAGGAGACACCATGGAGACTATCGAAGCACTCATTCACCGCCGCAGCTGCCGCAACTACAGCGATCGTCCCGTCGAGGCCGAAAAGCTTGCACGTATTATCGAAGCCGGCCAATATGCACCGAGCGGCATGGGCCGCCAGCCGGTGACGTTTGTCGCCGTCACCGACCCCGCGACCGTCGAGCGTCTCTCACAGCTCAACGCCCAGGTCATGGACAGCAACAGCGACCCCTTCTATGGCGCCAAGACCGTTGTGGTGGTGCTGGTTGACCGCAGCGTGCCCACACATCTGGAAGACGGCTCGCTCGCCATGGGCAACTTGCTCAACGCCGCCTATGCACTGGGTGTCGATTCGTGCTGGATTCACCGCGCGCATGAGGTCTTTGACTCGCCCGAGGGCCTGGAGCTGCTGGCCAGCTGGGGCCTGCCCGCCGACGGCAGCCTGCGCGGCGTCGGTAACTGCATTCTGGGCTACGCCGAGGACACGCTACCCGAGGCAAAGCCGCGCCGCGACAACGTGGTGTACGTGAAGTAGACAGTTCCGCCGTTCTACCGAACGGCGGCCGCTCGCTGCTGGCGACTGACATCGAATGAGTTACTGTTGGCATTCAGCACTTGGGCAGCTAAAAGGCCCCGTCCCAAATTTGCTGCTCCGCTCGCAACTTATCTTGCCGATGGAGTTGTCGTCGTTTCGTTCGTGTGAGTCGTTTCGGCACCGTCGCCTTGTTCGTCCTCGTCCTTTTGCGCGTCGGCGATGGTGGAGGCCGCCGCGACGATGCCGCGCTGGGGCGCAACGCCCATCTGGGTCTGAGCGCCCTCGACAACTTCTGTGCCTGCATGCGCGAGCTCGGGCGATTTAAACACTGCGCCCAAGTTGGCGCCACCGCCGGCATATCCGAGCGCTGCGAGCGCGATGACGATCACCGCAACGACGGCCACGATCGGCACATAACGATGCCAACCAGCAGGATTGAGCCCACTGCGGCGAGCCGCCCCGCGGCTGATGTAACCAAGCGTGCCGTCGTGCTTGAGCTTTGAGCCTACCACGCGTTTGCGGCCCCACAGTGAGGACTCTGCCTGCATGGCCAAGCGGGCGCTTGCCGAAGGATAGCCGTATTTAGTGCGTTTGAACGAGCCATCAAACCCCGAGGCGTGTTTACCCCACGTCACCGATGTCGTGCGTCGGTTGACAGGCGCGGCGCTCCGCCTTCTGCGGCTCGGTTTTGAAGTCTCAGCCATATGCCCTCGCACGCCGTAACCAAATCGAAACAATAACGCTTTGGACTGTAGCACACGCGTCGCGCGCGGTCACGGGCGCCTCGCTCAACGGTCATCGTCCTTCAGCAAGCGCCACAGCGTTGTACGGCTTATGCCCAGCACCTCCGCCGCACGGGTTCGGTTACCGTGGAGATGGTCTACAACCAGATGCGCGATATCTCGCTCGGTATCGGCCAGCGGTCGCAGAATATACAGGTCGCTTTCGAGTGTCGGGGCGCCAAAGGTTGCGGTCTTAATCACGTCCTCTTGGGCGAGCACTTCCTCCGCCACAGCGCGGTCCACCGTGCCCGCCCCCACCAATATATACAGTCGTTCCGAGACCTCGCGGAGCTGCAGATAATTGCGCGGCCAGCGGTAAGCATCGAGCGTCTTCGTCGCCGTGGCAGACAGCGTGGGCGCTGCCGTCCCAAATGCATCAGCGAGATATTCCAAATAGCGCGCGACCTTCGTCGACGCGGCTCCCTGCTCGGCGATTGCCGGCGCCACGCTCACCGCACAGGCGAAGCGCTCGGTCACAAAGGCGGCTTGATCACTTTCGCTGCCGCCCGGCATGTCATTCGCCGTCAGCACCACATGGCAGCGCGTCGCCAACGCGGTGTCGGCCATCGTGGAGACCAGCTCGCGGAGGCGCTGGGGGCCAACCGCGTTCCAGCCCTCAATGCAAAGGGTCAGCCCTGTTTGGAACAACGGCGATTCGGCGCTTTTGAGCACGTGGCGCCAACCGCGCTCGGTGAGCTCATCGAGCGCAACGGAAACAAAGGGTTGATCGGCAAAAGGGCCAGCCAGATAGAGGCGCTTGGCGATCTCGACCTGGCCCGCGCCCAACTCGCCCTCGAGCATAAGGGGCACCCCGCGCGCATAGCTCTCGGCAACCGGTGCAGCCACCGCAGCGGCACCCTCAACGATGCCGTACGCGCTCGATTCGTAGCGGGCCTCAACTTCGTCGGCGTTGAGCCACTCGATGCCCGCATGCGCCGCGGCGCCGCGCACCTCGCGGACCACGACGACCCAAAGGCTCCCACCCTCTTTGTCGGTGGGGCGAACGGTCAGGCTCAGGCGCGCACCCGCACGCCCCATAACCAGACGCGCACCGTCTCCTATACGGTCGAGGCGCTCAGCGACAAAAACCGCCACATCCCGCTCAAGCGCCGCGTCATTCATGGTCGAGATCGCGACGTCCCCATGCGCATCGATTGCCAATGCCGAGGCCCCGGCAGCAGCCAGGGCCTCGGTCAAGATGTTCAGCTTGGCATCGCTATCCATGATTTGCCCCTGTCCGCGGCGACATGCAGCCGCCGACGGTCGCACGACCGAGTGTTTCAAAATTGAACGATATTGCTCATCAAACACTATAGGGCAGAAAGCGCCGTCCTGCGAGTATAGGTGTTGCCCCGCATCGCCATCCTGGCGGGGCGATAAGAGCTCTTCGGGACTTATAAACCTGCGGACAAGCCATACCCGCAAGAGCTCCTATCGCTCCACCGCAGGCATGCGCTCACCAGCACGCAGCACGCAAATAAGCTACTTCTCTACCAGATTCCCAGCACGTGTTGCATTCCCAAACTCATGCACGCAATGCCAATCCAGCAGCAAAAGCCCAACGCGATGGGCTTGCCGCCCTTTTTGACCAGCTCGACGATATCGGTATTAAAACCAATAGCTGCCATGGCCATCACGATAAAGAACTTCGACAGCTCCTTGATGGGCGCCGTAAAGGACGCGGGAAGCTGAAGCACCGTAGTGATCACGCTCGCCAGCACAAAGAACAGCACGAACATGGGAAACGCGCGTTTAAGCGAGAACGTGCTTTTGGCGTCGCCGCCGGCCTTGCGCGCCAGATGCATCTGCCAGCACGCAAGAACCAACGTAATGGGAATAATGGCCAGCGTCCTGGTGAGCTTGACCACCGTGGCGCTTTCGAGCACATTGGCGCCGGGATGCATACTGTCCCAGGCGCTCGCCGCAGCCGTTACCGACGAGGTGTCGTTGATGGCGGTGCCGGCAAACAGGCCAAAGCCCTCGTTGGTCAGCCCGAGCATGCCGCCGAGCGTCGGAAACACGAGCGCCGCGATAACGTTAAACAGGAAGATGACCGAAATAGCCTGGGCAATCTCGCGATCGTCGGCATCGATGACGGGTGCGGTCGCAGCGATGGCAGAACCGCCGCAAATCGACGAACCCACACCCACAAGCGTCGCGATTTTGCCCGGCACGTTCATAACGCGGCAGAGCACGAAGGCGATGACAAGCGAGGTCGAGATCGTCGCCACGATAATCGGCAGCGACTGAGCGCCTTTGGACAGAATCTGCGAGAGGTTCATGCCAAAGCCAAGCAGGATAACCGCGTATTGCAAGATTTTTTTGGACGTATAGGTGACGCCGGCGGCGAGCTGCTCGCGACGATTCTTGGGAAAGACGAGCGCCAGGACCATGCCAAAGAGGATGGCAAACACCGGCCCGCCGACCACCTCAACCTGTTTGCCGAGCAACGTCGCGGGGATGGCGATGATCAGGCAGAACAAGACGCCCTTCCAGCGCTCGCGTACGATATTCGCCAGTTGCATATGAGATTCCTTCTTTCTATTTCACGTTTGCGACGGCTTATGATACGGCAACATTGAGCACAGCCCTGCGCAAACACGACCAAGATGCCGCAATAGTTCTTGGGTGACGGCCGAATTACCCACCGCGGAGAGCTGATTCGCGGCATAATTAACAGCTGATATATGAGTGTGATAGAACGGTTGTGAGGCACTATGGAAGAATCGATGCACGTCGGCGAGCAGGAAATGAGCCTACAGGATCAGTCCTACCACACCATTCGACGCAAAATCGTCTACCTGGACTACAAGCCGGGCGAAAAGCTGGGCGTCAAGCAGCTTTGCGACGACCTGGATATGGGGCGTACCCCTGTGCGCGAGGCGCTGGTGCGTCTGGCGCAAGAGGGCCTGGTGCGCACCGTGCCCCAGAGCGGCACCTATGTCTCGCCCATCAACCTCACTCTTGCCGAGAGCGCCTGCTACATTCGCGAGCACCTGGAAAAGCAGGTGATTGTGGAGTGCTGTGCCCGTGCCACCTCGGCAGGCATCGAGCAGCTCGACCGAGCCATCGCGCTGCAGGAAAAAACCATGGCCGAGGAGGACCGCATCGGCTTCTTTTTAAGCGACAACCTCATGCACCGCATGATCTTTAGCATCGCGTGCCGCAGCACTGTGTGGTCGTGGCTCGAAGAGACCAATGCCGACCTGGAGCGCTTCCGCTGGCTGCGCGCCGCCACGCAGACGCTCGACAATCAGGAGATTGTTAACGAGCACAAGCAAATCCGCCGCGCCATCGCCGGCCGCGACCCCATCGAGGCGAGCTTTTTGGTCAGCAAGCACCTGCATATGATGTTCCGCAACCAGACCGAGGTCCTGGACCAATATCCCAAGTACTTCGAGACCAGCAAGCTCCGCTAACCTGCCAAAACCACCACAAAGGGAACAGGCACCTTTGTGGTGGTTTCTCCACACAAAAAGGCCCGGCTCCGTCTGATGACGCGGAGTCGGGCCTTAATCGTAAGGATGACGGAACTCGATTATTCGACAGTAACGCTTTTCGCGAGGTTTCGGGGCTGATCGACGTCGCAGCCGCGCAGGATGGCAACCTCGCGGGCGAGCAGCTGCAGCGGGACGCTCGCCGTGATGGGGCAGAACACGTCGCGGACGGCCGGCACGCGGATGATACAGTCGGCGATCTTGTTGATCTCCTCGTCGCCCTCGGTGGCAACGACGATGACCTTGGCACCGCGCGCCTTGCACTCCATAAGGTTCGACACGGTCTTGTCGTAGGTAGCGCTCTTGGTGGCCACGGCGATGACGGGGAAGCCCGGATCGATCAGCGCGATGGGGCCGTGCTTCATCTCGCCGGCAGCATACGCCTCGGCGTGCAGGTAGCTGACCTCTTTGAGCTTGAGTGCGCCCTCGTAGGAGATGGCAGCGCCCATACCGCGGCCCACGAACAGCGCCGACTGCGCGTCCTTGCACAGCAGGGCGGCCTCGTGCACGGCCTCGGTCTGCGTGTCCAAAATCCACTGGATCTGCTCGGCCGTATCGGAAAGCTCGCGGAACATCATGCGCGTCTGCTTGGTGGTCAGACGGTACTTGACCTGCGCCAGCAGCAGGGCCAAAAGCGTAAGGCTCACGACCTGGCCGATGAAGCTCTTGGTCGAGGCGACCGCGATCTCCTTGTTGGCCTTGGTATAGATGACGCCGTCGCTCTCGCGCGCCACGGGGCTGCCCACCACGTTGGTGATGCCAAAGACCTTGGCGCCCTTGATGCGCGCGTCTCGAATGGCGGCGAGGGTATCGGCCGTCTCGCCCGACTGGGACACGGCAACGACGAGCGTCGTCGGCGTGATGATGGGATTGCGATAGCGGAACTCGCTTGCAGCCTCAACCTCGGTGGGAATGCGAGCCCAGCCCTCAATAAGGTTCTTTGCAATGAGGCCGGCGTGATAGCTGGTGCCGCAGGCGATCACGTAGACACGGTCGATGTCGTTGAGCTCCTCGAGGGACAGGCCCAGCTCGTCGATATCGAGCTCACCGGCGGGGGTCATGCGGCCAACCAGGGTATCGCGCACGACGCGCGGCTGCTCGTGGATCTCCTTGAGCATAAAGTCGGGATAACCACCCTTTTCGGCCATGTCCAGATCCCAATCGATGTGGGTAACCTTGGGCTCGATGACATTGCCGGCCTCGTCGGTGTACTCGACGCCCGCAGGCGTAAGCTTGGCAAACTGACCGTCCTCGAGCACCACGACATCGCGGGTAGCATCGATGAGCGCGATGACGTCGGAGGCAACGTAGGAGCCGGTCTCGCCCACGCCGACCACGATCGGGGAGTCCTTGCGGGCAACGGCGATCGCGCCAGGCTCGTCGGCGCACACGGCGGCCAAGCCGTAGGCGCCTACCACGTGGGTGCAAGCCTCGCGCACGGAGGCCATCAGGTCGTGCGTCTCGGCATAGGCTTCTTCGATCAGATGCGCGAAGACCTCCGTATCGGTCTCGCTCTTAAAGTGATGGCCGCGGCCCTCCAGCTCCTCGCGCAGTTCGGCGAAGTTCTCGATAATGCCGTTGTGGACGATGGCGATGCGACCGTCGCAGCTGGTGTGGGGATGAGCGTTAACGACGGAGGGCTTGCCGTGAGTAGCCCAACGGGTGTGACCGATACCGCAGGTTGCGTCGCTATCGATATTGGAAAGCTCGCTCTCCAGACCCGCAACCTTACCCACGCGGCGGATAACGTCGAGGTGCGCCGCGGCGCCCTCGCCCACCTCGAGCGCGACGCCCGAGGAGTCATAGCCGCGATACTCCATGCGCTTAAGGCCTGTGACCAGGATGTTCTTTGCAATATCAGAGCCGGTGTAGCCGACAATTCCGCACATAGGATAAATCCCTTCGTTCGCGTGACTGCAAGACGTCCACGCACGGGAGGCGCTGAGACGTATAACGTTCGAGTATTGTACTCACGCAAGCGCAAGCTGATATACCAGAAGTGGTATCTCAACTTAGATACCACTCGATGCACACATGCCCAAACCACCACGATGGGGACAGGCGCCTTTGTGGTGGCCTGGGCTCCAGCGTTTGCCCAGATAAAACCTACCAAAATAAACCTGTCCCTAATTGGCAGGTTTTGACACCTCAGAGGCGGGCGATGCTACAATCTGGCTTGTACTTGAAACGCATCAAAGGGGCCGCTATGGCAAAGGTAAAAATCAGCGACGTCGCGCGCGAGGCCGGGGTTTCGTTGGGCACGGTTTCCAACGCGCTCAACCATCCCGAAAAGCTGCGCCCCGAGACCCTCAAACTCATCAACGAAACCATCAATCGACTGGGCTACCTGCCCAACCAAAGCGCCCGTCAGCTCGCAGGCGGCGCCACCAAGTCCTTTGGCCTGGTGCTCCCCCGTCTCGATCACGGCTTTTCGCTCCAAATTGCCAGCGGCGCCCATAACGAGGCCCGCAAGCACGGTTACGACCTGCTCATCGCCAACGCCGATAACGACGATATTCTCCAGGACCATTACCTGCGCTACTTTATGGGCACCCAGATGTCCGGCGTCATGGTTCAGCCCATGGCATCCCCCGACTGGCACCCCGCAACGACCAAGATGCCCGTGCCGATCGTCCATCTGGACATCCACTGCTCCGAGCCCGGCTACTACGTAGCGGCCGACAACGAGGCGCAGGGGCGCATTATCGCCGAGCTCGCCATCGCCCGCGGCGCTCGGCATATCACCGTTGTGGGCAGAGCGGCATTCATGCAGCTCACCCTGCGCGTGCTTGGCATTCACAAGGCCCTCGCCCTGCATCCCGATATCAAAATTGAAGTCATTGACGCCGGAGAGTGGAACACCGCGGCAGACGGCTACAGCATTGGCGCTCAGATTGCCGGGCGCCCTGCCGACGAACGCCCCGATTTTGTCGTCGGCCTGACCGACGTGTTGGCCTCGGGCGTTATCTCGGCATTGGTCGACAAAGGCATCTCCGTCCCCGAGCAGGTTCGCGTGGCCGGATGCGACGGCAACCCACTCGCTTGGAGCGGATCGGTCCCGCTCACTACGGTAGCGCCCCCGGGCTACGAGATTGGCCGCAAGGGTGTCCAACTGCTCATGGAGCAAATCGAGAACAAGGTCCCGACAAAGACCAAGCATATCCACGTCGGCTCTGCAGCACGCACCGTCACCGCAGCCACCGCCGCCGAGGATATCAACCGCCAAGAATTGGTACGTCCGTTCCTACTGGAGCGCGCCAGCACCCAGGCAAACACCCAGACCGACGCCACGGCCATCAACCTCGGCGCGTATCTATAGCACGCCCGCAAGTATGCTAAGTCGCCGCTTAAGCAAAAGGGCCCGACCATTGCCGGGCCCTTTTGCTTAAGCGCAAACGTGGGCAATTGCTCGTTTCAGCACCGCAATTGTCTAGTGCACGGCCTTGACCGCCGCTGCCAGGTCGAACAACGTATCGAGCACGGCTTCGCAGCCATCCACCACGTCTTGCGGCAGCGGAACGATATCGGGAACGGCAAAGACATGGCAGCCGGCCGTGATGCCCGAGACGCAGCCGTTGCGCGAATCCTCGACCACGGCGCACTCCTCGGGAGCAAACCCCGCGCGCTCGCAGGCAAGCAGATACATCTCGGGGTCGGGCTTGCCGTGCACGACGTCCTCGCCACAGGTCACCGTTTCAAACTTGTCAAAGAGGCCGACCATCTTAAGGTTGCGTTCGGCCGTAGCGAGGCGCGACGACGTCGCAAGGCCCACGTGATAGCCCGCAGCCAGTAGCTCGTCTATGCACTCGGCAGCGCCGGCCTTAAGCTCCAGTTCGGTCTTGACCATCTCGTCGCGAATCTCCTTGTGGCGGGCATAGACCGCCTCGGTGGTTTCGTGGCTGCCGTAATGCTTATCGAGGATGTCCATAACATCGGGCAGCGTGCGACCGATAAACTGATGGATCAGCGCTTCATCAATCGCGACCCCCAGCTCGGCAGCGCCCGCCTTCCATGCCTTAATGCCCAAACGCTCGGTATCGACCAGCGTTCCGTCCATGTCAAAAATTACAGCCTTGATCATATCGGCCCCCTCACCGGATTGCGTTACTGACACTCTACCGCACTTTCAAATTTGTATATAACGTATATAGCATATTGTGCCTTCGTTACATAGATAGAAGTCTTATGACAAGCAGCACGATAGGATTATAGTTTTCGACCAAGCACATATTGGTAAGGAACGTTTTATGCTTTCAGACACCACCGCACCTGCAGAGGAGCTTCAGTACAAACTCGCAGCGCTCGAGCAGCTGCTTTTGGCATACGGACGCGTCGCCATCGGCTTTTCCGGCGGCGTCGACAGCAGCTTTTTAGCCGCGGTCTGCGCCCGCATCATGCCTGCCAGCACACTTCTCGTTCACCTCACCACGCCGCTCATCGGCACGCCTGAACAGGCTTCGTTTGAGCGGTCCGTTGACGGACAAACCAATGAGGAGCCGCATTTTAAGCTCCCCGTGCTCAATCTTTCGGTCGATCAGTTGCAGCTCCCCCAAGTAGCCCGCAACGATGCCAATCGCTGCTACCACTGCAAGCACGCCGGCTTTACCGCTATCGTCAACCACGCCAAGTCTCTCGGCTTTCCCACCGTCATCGATGGCAGCAATGCAAGCGATCGCGGTGACTACCGCCCTGGCATGCGCGCGGCAGAAGAGCTCGGCGTACGCTCCCCTCTTATGGAGGTCGGCTTTACCAAGGACGAAGAGCGCGAGCTGCTGCGCGTATGGGGCTATCCCGTTTGGAACCTGCCGGCGGGAGCCTGTCTTGCCACGCGCGTCCCCACGGGCGAGGAACTTACGCGCGAAAAGGTCGACCTGATTCGCGCCTGCGAGGATTACCTGCACGATCTTGACCTGGCGCAGGTTCGCGCACGCCTGGTCGGCGGCTGCATGCATATCGAGGCCGCGCCCGCAGATGTCGCCAAGATCGCCGCCCTCGGCGGTACCGCCGTCGACAGCAAGGGCAAGGCCCCACTGCCCGCCGCCATCGAGTCCGCGCTGCGCGAGCTGGGCTGCGGTCACATCTCCCCCGAGGTCACCCCCTACATCCACGGCAACATGAACCTTTAGGTTACGCCGTTTTACAAACGGCGTAACTGCTCGGCGCTGCGCGGGCTCCGGGCACGGCAATCTGACGCTCAACTTCACGGGCGCGACCAAAAGGTCAGCGCCCGCTTGTTTCACGTCACCTTGCCGCACCCGGAGCCCGCTCGCTCGCATATGCTCAACCTGGACTGCGTTAACTGACCCACCAAAAAGGGACAGGCTTATTTTGGCAGGTTTTATCTGGGGAAATATCGCAAGACAATCGCCCCTCTAGCATCCATCCAACTTCGAGAGACACTAGAGGGGCGACCCGGCTGCATCTACTTCTTCCGATATCGGCGATTGCGGCTCGTCGATGAACCCATTACTTCGATGAGTCCTTTATCTGCCATTTTTGGCAGATGGTAACGGACGGACGAGATTTGGCATTCCGTCTCTCTAAAACAATAGATTTATCTCTCTAAAGTTTCGTATATCTCTCTAACTTTAGAGAGATAAGCACCTTGTTTTAGAGAGACATTTAGAGAGACGAGCGCAATCTCTCTAACCATGGGTCCTGCCCTCAAAACGCATACGCCCCAACCGCACCCTAAGTTGCGGTGGAATAGTTCCTGTTTTGCAGCCTATCGGGCATAAACAGGAACTATTCCACCGCAACTTCGTTTGACGTGCATTGACCCGCAGGCGTGCCAATAAGGGACAGGTTTATTTTGGCAGTTTTTATCTGGGGAAACGCGAACAGGGCCGCGACACCTATATGGCGTCGTGGCCCTTTTCCTTGGAGAAGGATCGATTAATGGAACGGAGAGCTCGTTCTAGCCCTCGAGTCCGGCGTTGATGAGCTCGGCAATCTCGACAGGATCGGTGCTTTCGCGCACCTTGTCACGGAAACCGGCATCCATCAGCATCACGGCAGCCTTGGAGAGCAGACGCAGGTGCGTGGTTCCAGCTTCGCCGGCGGGCACGTACAGCGCGAGCGCAACATCGACGGGCACTCCATCGAAGCTCGGCCACTCAACAGGCTCGGACAGTTTGAGCACGGCCACACCCGGCGTATGAATCGCATCGCTCTTGGCATGCGGAACGGCAAACCCGGCGACGAGGCCAGTCTCGGCCTCGTTTTCGCGAGCAATGAACGCGGCTTCAACAGCGGACGCGTCATCGGCAAAGCCAAGCTCAACAGCCTGCTCGGACAAATAATGCAGAGCGTCCTCGCGCGAGGCGGCGGTATACCCGATCGTCACCTGATTGGCAGATACAAATCCCATGTAGAGCCCTCCTTACAACACGGACCTGACCGCGGCTTCGATGCCGTCGGCGTCCAAACCGTACTTATGCAGCAAATCAACCGCAGGGCCGGACTCACCGTACACATCGCGCACGCCGACGCGACGCATCGGCACCGGATGCTGTTCCGAAAGCACTGAGGCAACGGCCTCGCCAAGACCGCCGATAATCGAATGTTCCTCGGCGGTGACCACGCGACCGGTCTTCTTTGCGCTGGCGACCACCAGGCGCTCGTCGAGCGGTTTAATGGTATGCATATTGATGACCTCGGCGTCGATGCCATCGGCAGCGAGCGCCTCGGCAGCCTCAAGCGCCTCGGCGACCATGAGGCCGCATGCGACGATAGTCACATCGGACCCCTCGCGCACGACCACGCCGCGACCAATCTTGAACTCATAGTCCTCGTGGTCGTTGATGACCGGTGTTGCCAGACGGCCGAAGCGCATATAGACTGGCCCCTCAAACTCATAGGCAGCGCGCACGCAAGCGCGAGCCTCGATGTCATCGGCGGGAACGATTACCGTCATACCCGGGATCGTGCGCATGAGCGCGATGTCCTCGCAGCACTGATGCGTGGCGCCGTCTTCACCGACCGAGATACCCGCATGTGTGGCGCCGATTTTGACGTTGAGGTGCGGATATCCGATGGAATTACGCACTTGCTCGTACGCGCGGCCGGCGGCAAACATTGCAAAGGTGCTCGCAAAAGCAACGCGGCCCGTGGTCGCGATGCCGGCGGCAAGACCCATCAGGTTGCTCTCGGCGATGCCGGCATCGTAAAAGCGCTCAGGATGAGCAGCCTTAAACTTACCCGTCTGCGTAGCAGCTGCCAGGTCGGCATCGAGCACTACAAAGTCATCGTGCTCATTGCCCAGCTCGACGAGCGCCTCGCCGTAGCTTACGCGCGTGGCGACTTTTTTGACCTCTGCCATTAGAGCTCCTCTCCTGCTGCCGCGAGCTCGGCCATGGCCTGCTCAAACTGCTCGTCATTGGGCGCCTTGCCATGCCAGCCAACCTGGTTCTCCATAAAGGAAACGCCTTTGCCCTTCACCGTCTCGGCGATGATGGCGACGGGCGCGCCGGTCACCTCGCGAGCCTCAGCGAAAGCCGCCTCAATCTGCGCCATGTCGTTGCCATCGGCTAGCTCGATCACATGCCACTTAAAGGCGCGGAACTTGTCAGCGAGCGGCATGGCCGAGTTGACTTCATCGATCGTGCCGTCAATCT
>CABQZS010000195.1 GCA_902468695.1 uncultured Collinsella sp. | reverse complement strand
TGCCAAGTCCCCGTGGCTAGCAAGAACAATACTTACCATCACATAACCTCCTTTTTGTCTACGTATTTCCTACACGACATGAAAGGAGTATACCTGTTTGGATTGTGGAATTATAGCTAAATTCGCAAAAGGTTGGATTATTTGTTTAAACGTCTAAGTTTGTTACAAGTTGATTACGTTGCCGGTTTACAGCTTATTGCCTGCTAAAACGTGATTTGCTGATTGCCTTCAAAGACATATAGAAGTGCACTGTTCGTTAAGACCGCTTTTAGGTGGATCCCAATGCGTCTGCGTGCCACCATTTTGTTTAAACAGACATGACTTGACTAACCGAAGCAAATATGTTTAGAACTCTAGCCCATGTAGTCATTGGATGTTAGGCGATGTGGAGGGGGTTGGCGGCGTCGACGGCATCGGGGGCGTCGGAGAGGCCGTCAGGAGCAGCGTCTGCCGGGTCCTCGTCGGGGGTCTCGATCTGTTTGATCATGACCTCTTGGCCCTGCAGCAGGTATGTCTCGCCGCTACCGCAATGGGGGCAGGTCTTGCCGTGCTCGACCGTCGCGTAGTCGAGGCCGCACGCCTCGCAATGCGCCACGGCCTCGACAGGCTCCACAATAAGCTCCGCACCCTCGGTGATGGACTTTTTATCTGCCGCCCAGCGCCAAGCGTCGAGCAGCAAGTCGGGAACGACGCCCGAGACCTCGCCCAGCAGCAGCGTGACGCTCGAAACGCGACGCACGCCATGAGCGCGCGCCACATTCTCGACATCGCGAATAATGTGATAGACGATTCCCAATTCATGCACTTTTTCTTCCGCCGTTCTAACGAACGGCGGTCGGCTTGACGCTGCGCGAGTCCCAGACGGGCGATCTGCCTTTCAATCGTCGGGCATGGGCAAAAGCCCTATGCCCTCCTCTTTCAAGGCACCTCGCCACGCCTGGGACTCGCTCGCTGTCCAACCGCTCTCTGCGCCGTTCTCCTGCTTGTTACGTTTCTTACTTCTTCCCAAATTTAATCTTGATGGCACGCTTGAGCGCATACTTGCCGAGGCTCGGGAGCTTTTGCTCGTATTTGACCATCGTGGAGCACTCGGGGCGGTCGCGATCCAGATGGATGGCGTCAAACGCGCACTTGGTGGTGCACAGGCCGCAGCCGATGCACTTGTTGGGGTCGACGATCGAGGCGCCGCAGCCCAGGCAGCGGGCGGTCTCGGCGCGCACCTGCTCCTCGGTAAAGGTCTCAACGTACTCGCTAAACGGCGCGGCCTTCTCGCGCTCGCGGTCCACATGCGCAACCTCGCGGCTCGCGTTGTCGTAGCTCTCGATCACGACATCGTCGCGGTCGAGCGCGGTGTAGCGGCGCTGGTTGCGGCCGATGGTGAGCGTGGAGCCCGGCTGCACAAAGCGATGGATGGACACGGCGGCCTCGTGACCGGCGGCGATGGCATCGATGGCAAAGCTCGGACCGGTATAGACGTCGCCGCCCACAAAGATGTCGGGTTCGGCGGTCTGGTAGGTCTGGGGATCGGCAAGGGCGCCCTGACCACGGCCAGGCTCCACCTTGGAGCCAGCTAGCAGGTCGCCCCACACGATGGACTGGCCAATCGACATGACCACGCGGTCGGCATCGACGCGGCGCAGGTCGTTCTCGTCGTACTCGGGCACAAAACGGCCCTCGTCATCGTAGACGCGCGTGCAGCGCTTAAAGGTGATGCCGCACACACGGCCGGCCTCGTCCAGATGGACCTCCTTGGGGCCCCAACCGCAACTGATGTGCGCGCCGTCCTCAACGGCCTCGCGACGCTCCTCCTCGCTGGCGGGCATCTGCGCCTCGCTCTCCAGGCAGAACATCTCAACATGCTCAGAGCCCAGACGGCAGGCGTTGCGGGCAACGTCGATGGCCACGTTGCCGCCGCCCACCACAATGGTGCGGCCGGACAGGGAATCGATCTTGCCGCTGTTAACCTCGCGAAGGAAGTCGACGGCCACGGTCACGTCCTCGGCACCCTCGCCCGGAATGCCGGCAAGGCGGCCGCCCTGGCAGCCAATGGCAACATAGAAGGCCTTAAAGCCCTGCGCGCGCAGCTCGTCGAGCGTCACGTCGCGACCGACTTCCACGCCATAGCGGAACTCGGCACCCATCAGGCGAATGACCTCAACCTCGGCCTCGATAACATCCTTCTGCAGCTTAAAGCTGGGAATGCCGTAGGTGAGCATGCCGCCCGGGCGCTCGTTCTTCTCGAACACGACGGGCTTGTAGCCCTTCTCGGCCAGGTAGAAAGCGCAGGACAGGCCAGCCGGACCGGCACCGATGATGGCAATCTTCTGGTCGAAGCCGCCGGCACGCGTCGGGGTCACCACAGGTGGGACATAGCGGGTCGCGGCATCCAGATCGCGCTGGGCGATAAACTTCTTGACCTCGTCGATAGCCACGGCGGCGTCCACACGGCCGCGGGTGCAGGCATCCTCGCAGCGGCGGTTGCACACACGGCCGCAGATAGCGGGCAGCGGGTTCTCGCGCTTAATGAGTGCTAGGGCCTCGTCATAGCGACCCTGAGCCGCAAGCTTCAAATAGCCCTGAACGGCAACATGTGCGGGGCAGGCCGTCTTGCAGGGAGCGGTACCGGACTCATGCGTCTCGATGCGGTTGTCGTTGCGGTAGTTGGGCGACCACTTGGTGTGGTCCCACTTGGTGGCATCGGGCAGCTCCTGGCGCGGATACTCGGGCACCTGTCCGCCGGCCTTTTTGCTGCAGAGCTTCTGGCCCAGCTTGGCAGCGCCGGCCGGACACACCTCAACGCAGCGACCGCAGGCCACGCACTTGTCCTTCTCGACCTTAGCGACATAGGCCGAGCGCGACAGGTTGGGCGTGTTGAACAGCTGCGAGGTGCGCAGGGCGTAGCACACGTTGACGTTGCAGTTGCAGATGGCGAAGATCTTGTTCTCGCCGTCGATGTTGGTGATCTGGTGCACAAAGCCGTTGTCCTCGGCCTGGCGCAGGATGTCGTAGACTTCCTCGCGCGTCACATAGTGGCCACGATCGGTCTCGACCACGTAGTCGGCCATATCGCCCACAGCGATGCACCAGTCGGCGGGGTCGTCGGCGCAGCCCTCGCCCATCACGCGACGGCTCGCGCGGCAGCTGCAGGTGCTGGCGGCATACTTACCCTCGTATTTGTCGAGCCAATGCTCGACATGCTCAATAGGCACCGAGGTGCTCGCGGCGTCGATGGCCTTCTCGACTGGAATGACATGCATGCCGATACCGGCGCCTCCGGGCGGCACCATCGGCGTGGCCTTGGACAGCGGCCCCTTGGACGCCTGTTCAAAGAACTTGGCGTAGACCGGATGCTCCTCGAGCTGGCTCACGCGCATGTTGAGGAACTCGGCGGAACCCGGCACCAGCATGGGCAGCACCCACTGCTTGGCGCGCTCGGGGTTTTCCCAGTTGTACTCGAGCAGACCCGTGTAGCTCATGTCGTCGAGCATCTTCTCGATATCGGCTTCGGGCATGCCGGTGAGCTTGACCATCTCGGGCAGCGTATAGGGACGGCGCATCTTCATCTTGCAGAGCACTTCGGCCTGCTCGTCGGTTGCGGCCTCGGCAAACGACCAGTACTCGTAGCCCAGTAGCTCATCGCGATGCAGCAGACGGTTGGTGCAGTGCTCGCACAGCTTGACGATTGCCTCGCGCGGATGCTCCGGCAGCGGCGGCACGAACTCCGAACCGATGTCAGGCTCGGTGTAGCTAATTCCCGGTCCGTTGAGAATCATGGTTGTCCCTTCTCTTGCCGCAGCACGACGAGGCCGCAGCGCCCCTCTTTTTTGCAGGCCGGGCATGCCCCCATGCCGTTCACCCGCCATTGTTGACATTGTGTCAAAAATAGTATTGACGAACCGTCAACAATATTCAAGACTGTTAGGTGAACGGTCAGGCAAAAGAGGATGAAAGGCGGCAAAACATGGGCAACAACGCAGCAGATACCTCTGTGGTCGATGCCGTCCCCGCATCCGATAGCGCGGCAAAGCGCCTGACGGGCGACGAACGCCGTCGCGAGATCCTCGATGCCGTACGCACCGTAAGCTCCGAGCTGGGCGTGTCGCATCTATCTGTCTCGGCCGTGACCAAGCGAGCCGGCTGTACGCGCTCATTGTTCTACCACTACTTTGCCGATATGGACGCCGCCGTCACCGCTGTTATGGACGAGGCGATCGACGGTTTTATCTCCGAGCTCGAGCAGTGGAACGCCGGCCGCACCGTCGGTGATATCGAGGGCGCGCTCGACACCGTCGCCCCGCTCTTTAAGCGTCTGGTCGCCAGCGGCCACGAGCTGCCGAGTACGCTCACTTCAAGCAGCGGCGCGCTCTACGGCGGCTTTTTACACAACGTGGTCCAACGCGTGGCACAGTATATCTGCGACACCACCGTGGTGGATTTTGTCGCCCATCATGAGCTACGCATCGACCATGTCTACGAGACGTTCTACACCCTCATCATGGGGTTGTTGATGTATATCCGCACGCACCCCGATGTGCCCGACGAGACAGTCAAGGAAATCATCGCCTCGACACTCCACATCGAGGGCTATACCGCCAAGTATCCGGAGCGCAAGCCCCAGGACTGACGACATTTGGCCAAACTGCCCGCGATCAGAAGAGGGGCCGCGGGCGTGTGAAAGGAGAGCAGCATGCTGTTCGATGTTTGGGGTAGCGATACCCTTATCCACTGGGCCGGCTGGGCCATGGTCTTTATTGGCCTGATCGTGCTCAACGAGGTCGGCCGCCGCACCAAGCTGGGCGCGGCCATCATCTTTGGCGTGGCTCCGCTGGCCATGACCATCTACTGCGTCGCCATCGCCGTGGGCGTCTCACAAGGCGCCGAGTGGGCGCTCACCAACCCCACCCACGTGTATCAGAACAGCTGGTTCCATTACGCCAAGGTATACGCGGCACTGGCCGGTTGCTGGGGCTTCATCGCCATTAAGTACCAGTGGGGCAAGATCGGCAAGGCGCATTGGTTCCGCGCATGGCCGTTTGTGATCGTCGCCATCAACATCATGATCGCTGTCGTGTCCGACTTTGAGAGCGCCTATCACTTCTTTGTCCTGGGCCAGTCCACCTGGGTCACTTCCGAAGGTGCTACGCAGCTGGCCGGCTGGAACAACGTGTTCAACGGCATCGCAGGTATCATCAACATCTTCTGCATGACCGGTTGGTGGAGCGTCTACGCCTCCGAGGATCAGACCGACATGCTGTGGCCCGACATGACCTGGGTCTACATCATCGCCTACGATATCTGGAACTTCTGCTACACCTACAACTGCCTGCCCACCCACTCCTGGTTCTGCGGCTTTGCGCTGCTGCTGGCACCCACTGTCGCCGCCTTTATCTGGAACAAGGGCGGCTGGATCCAGAACCGCGCCTTTACGCTGGCCATTTGGTGCATGTTTGCCCAGGTGTTCCCGTACTTCCAGGAGGAGTCCATCTTTGTGACCCACTCCACGCTCGACCCCGGCGCCGCTACCGCGGTCTCAATCGCCGCACTGGTCGCCAACGTCGCCGCGATCATCTACATCGCCTACCGCGCCAAGAAGCTCGGCCGCAACCCCTACAAGCAGGATGTCTTTGAGGGCACCAGCGATTGGGAGAAGGCCACCGCCCGCCGCGCCAAGGTTGATTACGCGCACGCCGAGTAACGTGCTGGTCGCTGTTGGCACTTGGGCATAGACCCGCCTGCCAGATTTTCAATCGGTTGCCTCGCAGAGCCCCCGAAAAGCGTTTCGCTCGCTTTTCGGGGGCTTTTATCGTTGCGCCTTATTCATCTATTCAAAAACATGCGCATATATAAAATCGGATTTCAAATCATGCGGCGGCTCTATGGGGTCCCGTTTTTGGGTACATTGTTGTCCCGATATTGAGCTTGGGGGATATATGAAAGATGAGACGATGGGTCAAGAGGATGCGGCCCAAGATGCAGAAGCTTGCGCTGAGGCCTTGGAGAGCTTAGACCGGATTTCACTCGATGAGATTGCGTTTGACGATTCGAGCGTTGATGTGCAGGATGAGCCGGAAATCGAGGCGCAGCCCGATGATCGGGATGCAAAAGCCGATGGCGCCGCGCCCACCGAAGACGAGGCGGAGCGCGAGGAATCCGAATGCGAGGCCGACGACCAGCCCGAATCCGACACGAGCGAGGAAACCATCTTGCTCGACAGCTTACCGGCCGAAGATTCACTGACCCGCAAGCTTCCCGGCCTGGGCTCCGCGCCTGCCGTGGACGAGACCATCGCCATGGGCGATATTCCCCTGCCGTCCGTTCCCTCGGCACATGAGGCCGAGGCCCGTCACCGCAAGATGTCGCCCAAGCGACGCAACCTGATGGTCGCCGGCGCCATAGCCGTCGCGCTCGTCGCCGGCGGCGCGGGCTATGCGGCTTGGAACGGATACCAGCAAGAGCAGGCCGCCGTAGTTGCCGCAAACGCCCATACCATGATGTCGGTGCAAATTGGCGTGCATGCCGCGGGCCTCGACTGCTCAACTGGCTCCAAGATTCCCGTGCAGGTGAGTGGCCAGGACTCCGACGGCTCTTCTGTGAGCGAAACGCTCTACGTTGACGAGCACGGTCGCGGCATCAAGCTGCTGCCCGGCGATTACACGTTCTCCATCGCCGCCTCCCCCATCGCGGCGGACGGCACCATCTACACCGTCCCGACCACCAAGGCCCAAGTTACGGTCAAGAGCGATGGGCAGGATTTGAGTTCCCAGGCCACCTTTAAGCTCAAGGTGCCTTCGACCGACACGGTGACTGACGACCAGATCGATACCGCCGCCAAGTATGCCGAGGAAGGCGGCGCGAGCTCTGCCGCCGCGGCAAAGATACTCCAGCAGGCGGCAATTACGCGCCGCGATGCCGCCGCCAACGCCGTAAGCACAAGCGAGGCACAGTCCGCCCGCGACGCCGATGCTCGACATAAGGCAACGGACCTGTATCAGCTCGATATTCCCGTTGAGTGGTACGGCAAAGTCGCGACTTGGCAAAACGGCAGCACGCTGTGCATCTATCTTGCCGGCGACACGAACACGCCGCTTGTGACGCTTGTCACGGTGCGCGACGGCGAGAGCTTTACGCCCGATGAGGGCGACGCAGTTTTGGGTGCGGCAAACCTCGGCAACGGCTACACCGTCTACGCCAGCGGCCCCGTTTATCCGTATGTGGTGCCCCAGACCATCAACGGACGCACGCAAGACCCCGTGTCGACCTACCCCATGGACACTGCAGTTGAGCTTGTCGAGCTAACGACCGGCAACCGCTATACCTATAGCCAGATCAAGAACGTGCTGGTCGGCAAAGACG
Organism: uncultured Collinsella sp.; assembly: GCA_902468695.1. Classification (GTDB taxonomy): domain Bacteria; phylum Actinomycetota; class Coriobacteriia; order Coriobacteriales; family Coriobacteriaceae; genus Collinsella. The sequence goes on along the minus strand of CABQZS010000195.1, from coordinate 6,653 downwards.
GCAACGCAGACTCCGCGACCAAACTCGAGACCGACTACCTCGCCCAGATTCTGATGCCGAGCATCAAGGCCCAGGACTAGCCGGGCGCATCACGGTGCTCCCCAACCGTAATGAAGGGGCCAGGAGGTCCTGGCCCCACAGATCCGTAGATGATTAGGCAAGGAGCCACTTCCATGCGGGCACAACGTGTACCGCACCGTGCTCGCATGGAATATCGGCCTGCTCATCCATGGTAACGATTGCCGACTCGCCAAGATCGAACTGGGCCATCGAGGCATCAAGCGCGGCAATTTCGCGCTCGCGCGTTTTCTCACTTGCCATATCCACACTCACCTGAATCAGGCTATAAGCCCGCATGAGAAGTGCGTCCCCAGCCACAAAGTCCACCTCATGTCTTTTGCTCTTCTCTTTGATCAGCAGGCGGCAGACCGATCCGACCCTCACCGCGGGAGTCCTTCTTCTTAGCGCGTTGAACACTGCGGTCTCGAGCCTCTGACCCTGGTCCAATGCCGATGCGGGAGAGAATGCTCCAAACATCGCAGGATCGACAGCGTAGACCTTAGACGCAGACCGCATGTTATTTGCCAGTGAACGCGTGAACTCCGGCACGGAGAACAGCAGGTAGGCATCCTCATAATACTCAAGTAAGTCGCTGAGCGAATTACGACTGACGGGTATCTGCCTGCTCTTGAACTCGTTGTACACTTTGTTCACCGACAGCTCTCGTCCCGAAGATGCCATACACCGCGTTAGGAACAGCGATGCCAGGCGAGGGTTCTTGACGTCGTAACGCTCAACGACGTCCATAGCGACCGTTCGCGAAGCATATTCCTGTAGCAGCTGAATCGCGTCTGCGGGCGTCTGCTCAAGCGTCGCGATGAATCCCCCTCGTTCAAGATATCCGATCAGATGATGTCGAAGCAGCGCTGCATCGCTTGGGGAAAAGGTCGCATCTGGCTCGAAAACGCTCCCCGTCTTATATCGAACGTATTCCGAAAAACTCAACGGAAAAAGCTCCCGTATAAGAGAACGACCCCTGAACTCGCTCTCAAGCTCTGAGGACAGCATCTTAGAAGAAGATCCCGTCACATAGACGGTCGCTTTCTCCGTATCGACTACACGCCGCAGAAACGCACCCCATTCGGGAATTTCCTGGATCTCGTCAAAGAAAATGTAAGCGCCCTCGGTTCGAGCAGCAGGATACAGCACATAGAACGTGTCGAGCACGTCCGCCAGCAGCGATGACTCATACGGGCGCAAGCGCTCGTCCTCAAAATTAAAGTAAAGCATCCGGTCAAGCTCGACGCCCCGGCCCTGAAGCCGCTGCATCTCCTGATACAGGCGATACGTCTTTCCACAACGGCGGGCCCCCACAACCACATTTACGATGTTGTCGCGCTTTGGCTCCTGTGGGTTTCCCAGATCAAGGTCTCGCTCAAAGACCTGCGGAACTCCCTGCTGTTCAAAGTCCTTTATTTTCTGGGCGATCAAGTCGTTGAATGCCATGATTCTCCAATCTTGCTCTCTAGCTAATCAAAATTATACTGATTCTTGATTAATTAGAGAGCAAGATTGTGTGTAGCTTGATTAACACTTAAGCAAGTTTTTTCACTGTTATTGCTCCGAAGGATATCGAGTGGCTAAGAGGACAACCGAGCTCGAATGCGACTCCCCGAGCAGTCAATTTGGGACGGGGCTTTTTTGACTACCCTCCCCCTGTAGAAAAATCCCTAACGCAGTTGCGGTGAAATAGGGACTGTTTTTGCTGGTCAAACTGCAAAACAGTCCCTATTTCACCGCAACTTAATTGGTGGCCTTTTGGGTGGCACTCAGCGCCAGGGATCGGCTTCGAACATTGGCTCGCGCTCGGGGCGGCGATCACTGTAGGGATCGTAGCCGTCGTCGTCCTCGTTCTCGGCACGGATATAGGGGTCGCGCGGCTTGGACGCCGGTTTGGACGTGGGCTTGAGCGCCGGCGCGCTTGTCTTGATCTCGTCTTTCATCTGCATAGCTCCTCGCATCGCATCCGTTCAATATCATCGATTGTCGCACGAAAAAGGGCGGCGGACCCAATTGGATCCGCCGCCCTTGGCGTTTAGAGACGGCTGGTAGATTTTAAGGCATGTCCCAAAATCTACTCGGCGTCGGGAACCTCGTAGGTGGCCGCCGGCGTGTTGTCGCACACGACGGTAAAGCCGCCGTCCTTGCCGGCATCGACCGTCACCTGATCGCCCTCGCGCACCGTGCCGTCGATGATGGCGGCGGCGATGGCGTCCACGACCTCGCGCTGGACCAGGCGCTTGAGCGGACGAGCACCGAACACGGGGTCCAGGCCACCCACGGCGAGCATCTGCTTGGCCGCCGGGGTGATGGCAAGCGTCATGCGCTCCTTGGCCAGGCGTGCGCGAACGTCGGCAAGCTGGATGTCGACGATCTTCTCGATCTGCGCCATGCCGAGCGGATGGAACACCACGATATCGTCGATACGGTTGAGGAACTCGGGGCGGAAGGTCTGAGCCATGGCGGCGTCGACCTGATGGCGCATCTCCTCCTCGTCCTTACCGGACAGATCGGCGATGGCCTTGGAGCCCACGTTGGACGTCATGATGATAATCGTGTTCTTGAAGGACACCTGGCGACCCTGGCCATCGGTCAGACGGCCGTCGTCGAGCACCTGCAGCAGCACGTTGAAGACATCTGGATGGGCCTTCTCCATCTCGTCGAGCAAGATCACGGAGTACGGACGACGGCGCACGGCCTCAGTGAGCTGGCCGCCCTCGTCGTAACCCACGTATCCCGGGGGCGCACCGATCAGACGCTGGACGCTGAACTTCTCCATGTACTCGGACATGTCGATACGCACGAGCGCGCGCTCGTCGTCGAACAGGCACTCGGCAAGTGCCTTGGCGAGCTCGGTCTTGCCCACGCCGGTGGGGCCCAGGAAGAAGAAGCTGCCGATGGGCTTGTCCGGATCGGAGAGGCCCGCACGGCTGCGGCGCACAGCCGCGGCGACGGCGGAGACGGCCTCGTCCTGGCCGATGACGCGCTTATGCAGCTCACCCTCCAGGCCCTTCAGCTTGTCGAGCTCGCCCTGCATCATCTTGGACACGGGCACGCCGGTCCAGGCACTCACGACCTCGGCGATCTCATCGGAGGTCACCTGCTCGTTGAGACCCTCGCCGTCCTTCTGCTTTTGTGCCTCGAGCGCAGCCTCGGAATCCTGAATCTGCTGCTGCAGACCCGGAATCACGGAGTAGCGCAGCTCGGACGCACGGCCCAGGTCGCCGTTGCGCGTCGCGCGCTCCTCTTCGCTTCTGGCCTCGTCGAGCTGACCCTTAAGCTCCTGCACGTGGTCGATGGCGTTCTTCTGGTTGAGCCAGCCGGCCTTTTGCACGTTGAGCTTTTCTTGGACCTCGGCGATCTCTTGGCGCAGGGCCTCCAGACGCTCCTTGGAGGCGTCGTCGGTCTCCTTCATGAGCGCCTGCTCCTCGATCTGCAGCTGGGTGAGCTGACGCGTGGTGGCGTCGATCTCGACCGGCATGCTGTCGAGTTCCATGCGCAGGCGGCTTGCGGCCTCATCGACCAGGTCGATGGCCTTGTCGGGCAGAAAGCGGTCGGCGATATAGCGATCGGAGAGGTCAGCGGCGGCCACGAGCGCGCTATCGGTGATGTGCACACCGTGGAAGATCTCGTACTTCTCCTTGAGGCCACGCAGGATCGAGATGGTGTCCTCGACGGTAGGCTCGCTCACCATAACGGTCTGGAAACGACGGGCGAGCGCCGCGTCCTTCTCGATGTACTTGCGGTACTCGTCGAGTGTGGTCGCGCCGATCGCATGCAGGTCGCCACGGGCGAGCGCCGGCTTGAGGATATTACCGGCGTCCATGGAGCCCTCGGTGGCACCCGCGCCCACGATGGTGTGGAGCTCATCGATGAACAGGATGACCTTGCCTTCGGACTTTTGGACTTCCTTGAGTACAGCCTTCAAGCGGTCCTCGAACTCGCCACGATACTTGGCACCGGCGACCAGCGCGCTCATGTCGAGCTCGATGAGGTCGCGGTCGCGCAGCGTGCTCGGCACGTCGCCGGCCACGATACGCTGGGCGATGCCCTCGACGATGGCCGTCTTGCCGACGCCCGGCTCGCCAATGAGCACGGGGTTGTTCTTGGTGCGGCGGGACAGGACCTGGATGGTACGACGGATCTCGTCGGTACGGCCGATGACCGGGTCGAGCTTGCCGGCGCGGGCGAGGTCGCAGATGTTGCGACCGTACTGCTCCAGCGCCTCAAACTGCGTCTTGTCCTCGGCAGACGTCACGCGGTCATCGCCGCGCAGCTCCTCGTAGACTTGCTCGATGCGCTCCTTGGTGACGCCTGCGTCGCGCAGAACGCGGCCGGCCTCGCCCTTGTCCTCGGCAAGTGCCATCAGCAGATGCTCGGTCACCACAAAGCTGTCGCCCATCTTGGTGGCCTTCTTCTCGGCCTTTTCGATGACGCGGACGAGCTCGTTGGACAGGCCCATCTGCTGGCCCTCGCCCGAAACCTTGGGCGCGCGGTCGATGGCATTTTGCGTGGAGCGTGCGAGCTGAGCCGGGTCGGCACCGATGCGCTCGATAATCACGGAGATATTGCGCTCGCCGGCACCGAGCAGGGCAGACAGCAGGTGAATCGGCTCCACCGCGCCAGCCTGTGCATCGGCAGCCGTGCTCATGGCGGTCTGCAGCGCCTCGCGCGACGTCATAGCTAGCTTATCGATTCTCATGGAATCACCTCTCTTGGGGCGGCCGCCCTACGGGGCGGCTTCACGTTGTTCGAGAAGTATTGTTGCCAGCTTTGTGCGATCTTATACACAAATCTAAGTCTCTATATATAAGATTTTATGAGTGCTCTCATGACATGCAAACCACCACAAAGGGGACAGGCACCTTTGTGGTGGTCCAGAGAAGAATCAGCCCCAATAAAAAGAGGCGGTATCAAGCCCAGTCTACGTTTGGCGATCCCCAGACCCAACGAGAACGCAGTGATGGAATCGAGAACCGACAATAGCCCGTTCGCACAGATAGAGGCAGAGATTCAAGGTCAGAGTCCGGCTTAAACGGCTTAGCTATCGCACGCCACATTGTTCTCGTCGTCCTCCCTATCGTATTTATAGTGCTTATAGTGAAAATAGTGAGTTTAGTGAGAAGAGTATCGCTCAAAACTCGTGGACTCAATTATTGACCTCACGCCCAGAATGAGTGGGGCAAATATTCCTATTATAGGTCAAATCGAAGCCCAATAGGGCCTTTTCACCCCGTCATTTCGATCGATCGCTTTCTTTTGAATATTGTCGTAAGCTGGTATCACTTATCTTAATGAATGCATACTGTTTGCGAGGTACCCGCCGTGAAACGCTCCACCTATATCGGCCTGCTCGTCTTAGCGTTTGCGATTACCGCAGTCGGCGTAGGAATTATCTATCTCGCATTTCTCCCCGCCTCTGCGACGCAGGCGGCGGTTGAGACCGTAAGCTATCCCATCGAGGTCCTCACCGATATCGTCAAACCCGATTCGATCACCGTCGATTTTGACGGTACGCCCGCAGCGCTTGGGGTCAGCAACTATCCCCGTATCGAACTTGGGGCCAGGCGCTACACCAAAGATGAGCAGCTTATCGGCAAGGCAACCAGTTTACTCAAAGGCAAGACGTTTAAGCGGTGGTACGGTGCCGCAACATATCGAGCCAAGAATGGCCAAATGGTTGGCGGGTATTATTCGACCCTTGAGCTCGATGCGGCAAACGGGAGCAAATTGTGCAACGTCTCATACGACCCCGGCTGCGTGGACAATGAAGGACCGGGGGTCTATATCTCGGATGGCGACGTAATCTACGTCATGGAGGGCGACCAGACGGCAGTCGTCGATTTTATGGATCGGTGTACCGAGGATGCCTACGAACAAACCTGCGAGCCCGATCCGCAAACAGCGCGCAACAGTGGCTCGGCACGCACTTGGCTATTTGACGATGAAATAACCTGGACCCCATCGAAATAAGGACCCGCCGGGCAGGCACCTTTGTGGTGGTCCCAGTCATTTTTTAGCGTCCCTCAAGACCCAACGAGAACGCAGAAATGTAGCCCGGGGCCACCCTTTGCCGAACGCGACCCTCGCGAAGCGCGTGAGCGGGCGGGAAAGGGTGGCCCCGGGCGGACAATTAAGTGCGTTACTCGGCAGCGGCCTTGAACTTGTTGTAGTTGATCAGGCAGCCGGCCTTGACGATGGCGCGCTCCTCAGCCGTCATATCGGCAATGTAGAGCTCAATCTGCTCGACCGCACCGTCGGCACGCACCACGTAGGCAGCGATGTTCTTCAGATCGCCATCGAGCGCGGCGCGGATACCCGGCACAAAGACGTAGTCGCCCACCTCAAAGTTGGGCTCGGCCTCCATCTGGAAGGGCACCATGCCCCAGTTCATTACGTTGGAGCGATAGCGCTTGGTGGCGTACTCGTGGACGATGTTGGCCAGACCGCCGATCACGCGCTGGCAGCTCGCGGCCTGCTCGCGGGCAGAACCGTCGCCCGGCTTCTTGGCGTAGAGCATGGAGCCGTACTCGGTCGCCTTGGCATCTGCCGCGACACCCGCGCCGGCCAGTGCCTCAAACACACCGGCAAGC